>JBIKVO010000219.1:0-5416 GCA_044356795.1 Caulobacterales bacterium | reverse complement strand
TCTTGCGCGCTTCGTTCACCTGCGTGATCGCATCCTGGCGGGCGCGGTCAACATCGTTGAACGCCTCCGAAACCGCCTGCGGCGCGGTGGCGCTTTGCAGTTGGACCCGCACAATCGCGACGCCGGCGCCGTAGCTGTCCAGCATCTGCTGCATCGTTTCGCGCACGCGAGTTTCGATGGTCAGACGGTCCTGCGAGATCACCTGATCCAGCGGCGTCTGACCGACCACTTCACGCATCGCGCTTTCGGCGGACGCGTGAACCAGATCATTCTGGCCTGTCTCATCAATATCGCTGCGGACATTGAACACAAAGGCCTCAATGTCTTTCAGTTGCCACACCACCGTGAAGTCGAGTTCGACGATCGCCTGATCGCCGGTAACCATTAGGCTTTCCTGCGGCACATCCTGGCGATCGCGGAAACCCACGGTCTGTTGCCGTTGGGCGGTGAATTTTTCGATCCGGTGCGCTTCAATCGGAGCCGGCAGGTGGACGTATAGGCCAGGCCCGCGCACCGCCACCAATTGGCCAAACCGCGTCACCACCGCCTGTTCGTCGGCGTCGACAACAAAAACGCCCGACGCAAACCAGCCCGCAACCAACAGCGCGCCGAGCACAAACATGCTGGAGGCGCCGAAGCCCGGCCGGCCGGGCCCATCCCCGCCGCCGCCGCGGCGCCCGCCGCGCATCCGTTCTTGCAGTTTGCGCATCATGTCTTCGAGATCGGGCTGTTCCCCGCCGCCGCGGCGCGGTCCGCCGCCGGGACCGGGATTGGGGCCGCCTGGCCCCCCGCCCCACGGCGACTTCGGCCCGCCGCCGCCATTTCCACCGCCATTACCCCAGGGTCCGGCCTTGGGGCCCTTCCCGCTTTCTGGATCCTGGCCAGATTGATCGTTCCACGGCATGGAGACGCTATGATCCTCTGTTCGCCCTTCTGGCGGCCTTGAGCGCCGGTTAAGGCTTTGAAACCTGAAAGCCCCGGCGCCCGCGGGTTCAGCCCTTGCCGATCCCACAGACGCGCCGGATATGTGGACGATAGGCTTAAGGATCAAGCATGAACAAACTCTCCCCGCCAACGCTGGAGGCCCTGACTGCAGCCCTCGACGCCATCACAGATCCGTCAAGCGGCAAAGGCTTGGCGTCGTCTGGGCGCGTGAACGGGCTCACAGTTCGCACTGATGGGGCTGTCCAGCTGGTCATCGAGGCCCCGCCCGGGGGGGAGGCTGTCTATGCCCCGGTGCGCGCAGCCGCCGAGGCGGCAGTGCGACGATTAGCCGGAGGGGCGCCTGTGTTCGCCATTCTGACCGCGCCGGCCGGGGCCGCAGCGCCTGGAGCCTTTGGGGCGTCGGTGCGGGTGTCAAAGGGGCAGCCGCCGCCAGCACCCCCGCACGCCGCCCCTCGCCGCGCCGAGGGGCTGCCCGGCGTTGGCGCGATCATCGCGGTGTCGTCCGCGAAGGGGGGCGTCGGCAAGTCGACCGTGGCGGTCAATCTGGCCTGCGCGCTGGCGCAGCGGGGGCTCAGGATTGGCCTGTTGGACGCCGACGTGTACGGCCCTTCCCTGCCGACGCTTCTGGGGCAGGAGCGAGCTGAACCCGAGCGACAGGGCGAAAAGCTGATCCCGATCGCCGTCCATGGCCTCAAAGCCATGAGCATCGGCTTCATTGTCGATGTCGATGCGCCGATGATCTGGCGCGGCCCGATGGCGACCAGCGCCTTGCGGCAAATGCTGGATGATGTGGCATGGGCGCCGCTGGACATCCTCGTGCTCGACCTGCCGCCGGGAACAGGCGATATTCAACTCACGATGGCGCAGCGGATCCCGCTGTCGGGCGCGGTCATCGTATCGACACCGCAAGCCATGGCGCTGGCGGATGTGCGCCGCGGTATTGCGATGTTTGAGCGCACGCACATTCCGATCCTGGGTGTGATCGAAAACATGGCGTGGTTTCAGCAACCCGACGGATCGCGTGCGGCGATTTTTGGCGAGGGCGGCGCCCGGCGGGTGGCGGAGCAATCCGGCGCGCCATTCTTGGCTGAAGTGCCGATCGACATTGCTTTGCGCGAGAGTGCTGATGCCGGAACGCCTTTGGTGATCGCCGCGCCCAACAGCGACACCGCGCAGCGGTTTTGTGCGATGGCTGAGGCGGTGCTCGCCGGGTTGGAAACCGCCGTAAAGCCACCGCCAACGATCCGCTTTTTGTAAGGCTTTACGCCATCGCCGCGACGACAGCGTGGCGCGGGCATTCGATTTCATGGTCATTGACCATGCCGACCGCCTGCATGAAGGCATACACTATGGTTGGGCCGACAAATTTGAAGCCGCGCCGCTTCAAATCTCTCGCCAAGGCCTCGGAGATGGGGGTCGATGTCGGGGCCTCTTTGTAATGGCGCCAGCGATTTTGAATCGGGCGCCCATCCACGAAGCCCCAAAGATAAGCACCAAAATCTTCTCCGCGATCGCGCATGGCCAAATAGGTTTGCGCCCCGCCTATCGCCGCCTCGATCTTCGCCCGCGATCGAATCACACCGGGATCGGCAAGCAGGCGCGCGATGTCCTTTTCGCCAAAGCGCGCGACTGCATCGGGATCGAAGCCCGCAAAGGCCGCCCGCAAGGTTTCGCGTTTACGCAGAATGGTGATCCAGGCGAGGCCCGCCTGCATCCCATCCAATATCAGCTTTTCATACAAAGCGCGGGCGCAGCGTTCGGGAACGCCCCACTCCTCATCGTGGTACGCGCAATAAAGCGCATCGCCGGGCGCAACCCAACCGCAGCGCATCACGCCCGCCGCGGTCCAAACAAGAACCACGCCAGAAATCCAAGGAACGGAATAAACAAAACCGCCACGATCCAAATCGCTTTGCCGAAAGGCCCCGACCGGCTTTGCGCGATGTGGAACACGGCCCACAACGCCAAAACCAGACTGAACATGAACCACAGGCCATGGGAATTCCAAGGGTGGCCAAACATTATGGATTGTCTTTTTCTGCAGGCCAAATCAGCCAATCGGGTGCATCGATCGTGATGGCGGCGCCCGCGCAGATCAATGCGGTTCCCGCAGCCAAAGCCTCGCGCGTTCGATCAAGTCGCAAGAGGGCAATGCCAATACCCCCCGCTGTTGAACACAAAGCACCAATTTCCGCAGCGCCCGCCATGACCAGCGCCCCAAAAGCGGGTGCAGCGCCATGGATGCGGACACGGCAGAATTTTTTGCGCGTCGTGGCGCGGCGTTTCATGCGACTGACATTTTCCTGGCCGGGAAAGCAGCCCTTCTTGAAGTCAACGCCGTGCAATTCCTCCAACAGACCCTCCAGCGCAAACACCTCGTCCGGGGCCGCATCGACGGCAAGATCGGGAACGCCAAAGGCAATCCGCCGCGCCGCTTCATTCGGATCGGCGATGCCGGGTGCGGCCCCCAGCCAGCGCACCGCCAATCCGGCAAGGCGCGGATCGGCGAACGGCGTCGCCCCATTAGGGCCAGCTGCGTCAGGGGCCAGCACCGACACCGCCCATTCCGGCGCCGCCTGCACCGCCACTTTTCGACGCAGCGTGAACAATTTCAGCCGCGACAGCGCTGCTTCTGCCCGCGAGGTCGCCACATCCAGCACATAGCCTGCCTCACCGCGACCGATCACGAACGCATCGAACAATAGCTTACCCTGCGGCGTCAGCAGTGCAGCATAAGTGATGACGCCCGCCTCCGGCGGCGGGATCGCATTGGTGGTCATCGCGTCGAGGAAGGCCTGCGAATCTTCACCGGACACCGTCAAAACGGCGCGGTTCGATACAGCGGAGCTTGGAAACGATTGATTTACCATCATTGCATTGATGTCGGACTGAGTGAGGCGCTTGGCAAGCCCGCTCTTTTCAGCCCACAAGCCGGCCGCGATGACCCAATTGCTGTTCATCACCTCCAACCGCATCGGCGATGCGGTGCTGTCCACCGCCGCGCTGGAGGAGGCGCGGACGCGCCTGCGCGATCCCGCCGTGACAATTGTCTCCGGTCCGCTTCCGGCGCCGCTGTTTCGCGCCGTTCCCGGCGTGAAAGCGATCGTGACCATGGACAAACGCCATGGCCGCTGGAGCCAATTATGGACCCAACTGCGCCGCGACCGCTACGACCTCGCGGTGGACCTGCGCGGATCATTGGTGACAATCGGCCTGTCGGCACGCCGCCGCATCATCCACCGCAAATCCCAAGTGCTGCGCCACAAGCTGGAAGAACTGGCCGCCCTGATGGGCAAACCCGCTTTACCCGCGCCGCGCTTGCATCTTGACGCGAAAGCTTTGGCGGATGCGGCGGGCTTGGTTGGCGATGGCTCGCTTTTGGTGCTGGGCGCGGGGGCGAACTTCATCGGCAAACGCTGGCCACTGGAGCGCTTTGCCCTGCTTGCCCGCAGACTGACGGGCCGTAACGGGGCGATGGCGGGGGCCCGCACGGTACTGCTGGGCGCGCCATCCGACGCCGCCATCAATGGCGAAATCGCCGCAAGCCTATCGGCCATGGGCCTGGACGTGCGCAACGCCGCCGGCGGGATTGATCTATTGGCCTGTGCGGCGGTGTTGGCGCGGGCGACTCTGTTTGTCGGCAATGACAGCGGCCTCATGCATATCTCCGCCGCCATGGGGGCGCCGACACTGGGGCTGTTTGGCCCGTCCGATGAGCGCGTCTATGGACCCACCGGGCCACGCGCCCGCGCCATTCGCGGCCGGGATTATGAGGCGATCATGTCTGTGGGCTACATGCCGCTAATCGAGCATACCCTGATGGAAGACTTGACTGTGGACGCGGTGGAAGCCGCCGCGCGGGACATATTGGCGTCGGGCGGACTTTAAAGCCATGATGTCATAAAATAGGGTGAATTTGGTTCGTCGGTCCACTGCGCACCACTGCGCACCGTGGGCCTCCATCCAGTGACCGCGCCAGGGCGATGATCAATCGTCGTCGGACCCTTGCACTTGAGCCGGCCACGGACCGTGCTGTCCTTATTGGCAGCGCCTCGGGGTCGTCGGTTCTCGGACATGGCAGGCGACGGGCGTCTGAGGTTGAAGCGAGGTCCTCGAAGGGGCAATCGTCTCCCGTTCGGAGATCAGGAAGGCGTAGGCGGCGATGCATAGGGCAGCGATGCATAGGGCGGCGATGCATAGGGCAGCGATGCATAGGGCAGCGTGATACAGGGCAGCGTGATACAGAGCAGCGTGATATAGGGCGGCGTGATATAGGGCGGCGTGATATAGGGCGGCGTTATACAGGGCGGCGTTATACAGGGCGGCGTGATGGTGACAGCCGCGCCAAACTCGCCCGTGGTCATGAGGCAGTCCGATGTCCTGTTTTCCGATGTCCTGTTTCAGGTCCTGATCGTCACGCTCAAAGCGCCACCGCAGCGTCGCGTGATCGACAAGGCTTTCCAATCCGATC
>JBIKVO010000218.1:0-5461 GCA_044356795.1 Caulobacterales bacterium | reverse complement strand
CAGCTTCCTTCACCCACTCGACCTTCACGCCCAGGCTTTCGAGCAGCACCTCCATGAAGCGGGTATCGGCCAGGTTGGGCATGTTGGACAGCGTCAGGGGGGCCGGCGACAGCAAGCTGGCGGCCATCAGTTTCAGGGCCGAGTTTTTGGCGCCGGAGATCGGGATGGCGCCGGCGAGCTGGCGCCCACCGCGAAGGGCAATCTTATCCATCCCCCTGGATTGCCTGAGTGGCGACAATTCGCAAGGGGGCGCGCAATCCCAACGCAGGCCACGGCCGGGGCCGCCCAGACGGTGAACGAGACGGCGACCCAGACGGCGACCCAGTCCGATGACAGGACTGGCGCATGACAAGTGCGTGAACCAGGAGGGTTTCGCGACTGTCTGCCTTGAAGGGTGAACCGCAAAACCCACTTTATCGATATGGGCGGCGGACAGCTCATCGTTGACCGCCCGGCCCTCCCGGCCCCAAGCCGCTCGCGGGTCAAATCCCGGCGGCCCCTGACGTGGAGGTGAGCGTGATCGCAACCCAACCGGATCCCGCGGCCCAATTGCTTGTGTGCGTCGCCTCCGTCCCCCCCACTCCCACGGCGGCGCACATGCCGGGGCCGGTGCGTGCGTTTCGCCGCCTGGCCCCGGCCCCCCTTTGCGACAGGCCGCCGAGTGATGGATGCATGAGCGCATGACCCGGATCGTTCATCTCAGCGACATCCAATTCGGCGTCGCCGATCGCACTGCCCTGGCCGCCGCGAAAACCGCCGTGCGGGCGCTGGCGCCAGACTGCACGGTGGTGACGGGCGACATCACGCTCGCTGGACGCAAACAGGAATTTAGCGAAGCGGCGGCTTGGTTTGCCGACTGGCCGAGCCCCGTGGCCGCCTGCCCCGGCAATGACGACGCCCCGGCCTTTGCGTTGATGCAACGGATGACGCGGCCATTTCGTCGCCACGCCGCGCTTGGCTTGCTGACACGCTGGGCGGCGTCGGATCAATCGGCGGCGGTTGCGAGCTTCAACTCCGCCCGCGCCGCGCAGCTGCGCACGGACTGGTCGCAGGGCGCCTATAGCCTCAAACAGGTTCAGGCGGCGGTGGACGCCGTGAGCGCAGCAGCCCCCCAGGGCTGGCGCATGATCGCCTGCCATCACCCGCCGGTGACGCCCTCTGGCGGCCCCCTTTTGGCCCGCACCCGGCGCGGGGCTGCGGCGGTGCATCTGGTGCGCAACCAGGCCAAGCTGGTGCAACTGGCTGGCCATGTGCAGGCCTTCACCGTCAATCGCCGCGGCGAGGCAATCTTCATCACAGCGCCGTCTTTGGCGTCGCTGCGCGCGCGCGGCCGCGCCAAGGGTGAAGCCGTGTGGGGATTTGTGGTGTTGGACTTGAAGGCCGATGCCGCGACTGCAACCCTGTGGCGCTATCTTGACGGCGCATTCGTGGCGGCGGAGTGCGAAAGCCTTTCAACGCAAGCCGGGCCGCTGTCCAGAAAGGGGTGAGAGCGCAGCAGCGCCCCCACCCATCGCCGGGCCTTCACTCGATCCCGTTGTTTACTCGACCCCGTTGAACGAAATCAGCTTGGTTTCGAGAAATTCCTCCAGCCCTTCTTGGCCGCCCTCGCGGCCGACGCCGCTTTCCTTGTAGCCGCCGAACGGCGCCACCTCATTGCTCATCAAGCCGTCATTGACGCACACCATCCCGTATTCGAGCTTTTCAGCCACGCGCCAGGCGCGCGCGACATCGCGGGCGAAGAAATACGCCTGCAAGCCATAAGGCGTGTCATTGGCGATGCGGATCGCGTCCTCTTCGGTGTCGAATTTGATCAAAGGCAGCACCGGTCCGAAGATTTCTTCCTGCGCCACATCCATGTCCGGCTGCACGCCGGTGAGCACGGTGGGCGCGAAGAACTGCGCGCCCGCATCATGGCGCGCGCCGCCGGCTGGCGCCGCGGCGCCCGTCGCCAGTGCGGCTTTCACCAGACGCTCCACCTTGTCGACGCCGGCGCCGGAAATCAGCGGGCCAACCTGCACGCCATCCTGATCGCCCGGGCCGACCTTGAGTGTACGGACCTTTTCAGCAAGCGCTGCCGCAAACCGATCATAGATTGCCGCCTGCACGAGAATGCGGTTGGGCGTTGTGCAAACCTGGCCGGCATTGCGGAACTTCGCCGCCATCACGGCAGTGACCGCGACATCGATATCGGCGTCTTCGAAAATCACGAACGGCGCATTGCCGCCCAATTCCAGCGACACGCGCTTCACCGTGCCGGCGCATTGCGCCGCAAGCAGTTTGCCCACCCGGGTGGAGCCGGTGAACGACAGCTTGCGCACCAGCGGGCTGTCGCACAAAACCTTGCCGATCAAGGGTGCATCATTGCTGGTGACGACATTCAGCACGCCTTTGGGGATGCCGGCTTCGGCGGCCAACTCCGCCAGTTTCAACGCCGTCAAAGGCGTGGCTTCAGCGGGCTTCAACACGATCGTGCAGCCGGCGGCCAAAGCGGGCGCGGCCTTCCGTGTGATCATGCCGAGCGGGAAATTCCACGGCGTAATCGCTGCGACAACGCCGACTGGCTGCTTGATCACCACATAACGCCGGCTGGCCACGGTTTGTGGAATGATCCGGCCATAAGCGCGCTTGCCCTCCTCGGCGTACCACTCGCAGAAGGCGGCGCCATAGGCGACTTCGCCGCGCCCTTCGGCCAGCGGCTTGCCGCCCTCGGCGGTGATCGTCTGCGCCAGCGTTTCGGTATGGGCAAGGATCAGTTCGCCCCACTGGCGCAGCAGCGCCGCGCGGTCCTTGGCCAGCATCGCCGACCATGCGGGCAGCGCGGCATGGGCGGCAGCGATGGCGGCATGGGCTTCATCGGCGCCGCAATCGGCGACCTGCGCGATGATTGCGCCCGTGGCTGGATTGAAAACCGGAAAGGTCTTGGTTTCGCCGGTCCATTGGCCATTGATGAAGGCGGCGGTGCGGTAGGAATAGGTCATGCGGGATCCTCGGCGGGGCGCTCAAGCACGCCCCTGTCGCGCCGGTCATACGCCCTGGCGCGAACTCCCATCAAGCGGCCACCGACATGATGGGCGCCCCAGCCGCGACGTTTCGCGGACTGGCGCTGCGGCCTGCACGCCCTCACATGCCAATAGATGCAGCATTCAGGAGCGCTTCCATGGGCTTCAAAGATATTCTGACAATTGTCAGCCGCCTGCCTGACGATGAGCCGGCTTTTGTCATGGCCGAAACCGTAACCGCGCAATTCGGCGCGCATCTGTCCTGCGCGTTTCTGACCGCGCTGCCCGACGAACCGCTGGCCTATGAACCCACCGTCGTCGCTGGCGTCTGGGCGGAGTTGTTGGGCCGCGCGCGCGCGGAAGCGGAAACCCACCGCGCCGCCATCGAAGCCCGCGTCGCGCGCAGCGGCGTGCCCTGCGAAATGCGCCGCGCGGAGGCGCTATCCCGCGATCTCGGACGCGTGGCCGCCGTGCATGCGCGGTATGCCGATCTCGCGGTTTTGGCGCACGCCGCTGTCAGCGAAGCCCGCGAGGCCCGCGTCGATCAGATCGAAGGCGTGCTGTTCCATTCCGGAAGGCCGGTTCTGTTGGCGCCGCGGGGCTGGACCGGCGAAACCATCGGCAAACGCATCGTGATCGGATGGGACGCCAGCCGGGAAGCCACGCGGGCCGTGTCAGAGGCGAAACCCTTCCTCGCACAGTGTGACAGCGCCTTGATCTTGACCGTCGACGCGAAACCGCGCGCCTTCGGCCACGGCGATCAACCGGGCCAAAATATTGCCGCGCACCTGTCGCGCCGCGGCGTGAAAGTGGATGTGCGCAACGCCGACTCGCTCGGGCGCTCCATCGCTGATGCTTTGCTGCAGGAGGCCGAAGGCTTCGGCGCCGATCTTTTGGTGATGGGCGCCTATGGCCATTCGCGGTTGCGCGAACTGGTGTTCGGCGGCGCCACGCGCGAATTGCTGGACGATAGCCGTCTGCCCCTGTTCATGGCGCATTGAACAGGCTCAAAAATCGACAGCGATGCCCTTGCGCTCCCAGTCGCCATAGCGGGTCGGTTCGGCGCCGGCCGGCCCGCCTTCCTCCTTGGGGAGCGCCTCCGCCTCGCGGCGACGGGCGGCAGCCTCCCCCAGCGCCCGCCTGGCGGCTGGCGACAGGGTGACGCCCGGCGCTGCCCCCTCAATCTCGACCGCGGCGGGGTCGGTGGCGGGCGGTTGGGTCACGGCCTCTTGAGTCATCTGGTGGTCCTTTTTCGGATACATATATATCGCAGTCGGGAGCGATTTCGCCCCCGCGCCGCAGCGCGCCGCCGACAATTGGGGCGTGCGGCCTGAACAGACGGTTTTCCCGGACGGACTTGCAGATGAACCACGCCAAAACCTTTATGCTTCTTGCCGCCATGACGGCCCTGTTCGGCGGCATCGGCCTGCTGATCGGCGGCCTGACGGGCATGCTGATCGCACTGGGCATCGCGGTGGCGATGAATGTCTTCGCCTACTGGAACGCCGACACAATGGTGCTGAAGCACTATCGCGCCGAGATTATCGGGCCAGACCATCCCGATCCGGTAATCCGCAATTATGTGCGCGACACGATTGAGCTGGCGGAGCGCGCGGGCATGCCCGTGCCCAAAATCAGCATCATTCAAAACGACCAGCCGAACGCCTTCGCGACCGGCCGCGATCCGAACCATGCAACGGTCGCCGCCACCACGGGGCTGTTGCGCATCCTGTCGCGCGATGAGGTGCGCGGCGTGATGGCGCATGAACTGGCGCATGTGAAAAACCGCGACACGCTGACCATGACCGTCACGGCCACGATCGCCGGCGCGATTTCCATGCTGGCCAATTTTGCGATGTTTTTCCAGCCGCGCGACGGGAATGGCGGCTCCAATCCGATTGCGGGCATCTTGATCATGATCCTGGCGCCGATCGCGGCGATGATCGTGCAGATGGCGATCTCGCGCTCGCGCGAATATGAGGCCGATCGCATGGGCGCTGAAA
This sequence comes from Caulobacterales bacterium, assembly GCA_044356795.1. Lineage (GTDB taxonomy): Bacteria > Pseudomonadota > Alphaproteobacteria > Caulobacterales > Aquidulcibacteraceae > JBIKVO01. The sequence continues at coordinate 459 of JBIKVO010000218.1, read as the reverse complement.
TCGCAGGCGATGCCGACAGCCTTGCGCGCGCGCTCGACAAGATTGAACGCTATGCCCGCGGCGAACTCAACATCGACGCCGAGCGCAATCCGGCCACCGCGCACATGTTCATCATCAATCCGCTGGCGGGCAGGGGTGCGGACAATCTGTTCTCCACCCACCCCGCAACCCGCAACCGCATCGAGGCGCTGTTGAAATTGTCCGCCTCGATGGGCGGTCCGCGTCGTGGTGGTCCATGGTCTGATGGCGGCGCCCCCCCGCGCGGCGGCGGCGGCACCAGCGTGCCGATGGTGTGAGGCAGAGCTGAACCCAGAAGCGAGGGGATCAGGACCAGGCGGTTCTGGCCCTGATCCCCACCGATGCGCGGGTGCGCGATGAGGCCGACCTTGAGTTCGAGGCGATCAATCTGCGCCGTCTCTTGAATGCGGTGTCGGGCTGAATGGGGTGTCGGGCTGAATG
>JBIKVO010000217.1:0-5485 GCA_044356795.1 Caulobacterales bacterium | reverse complement strand
CGCGCCGTGACATCCAGCAGAACTTCAATCGCGGCTTGGGCGCGGGCGCCGTCACGCATGGTGAACAATCATCGGCAGAACTTTCAAGAGCTTAATCCGCGGCTTAGCGTCTGTGTTGTGGCGTGGGCGCGTTTAAAGCGCAAGTGGCGTGTCAATCGTTGATTTGACTGCATGAAATCGCTTTCGAATTTGGCACGGTAGGCGGTGTCAGTTGGAATTACTTGGATGGCAAATGTTTGCTCGACACTGTTGCTCACGCTCTGGGAGTGGTGAGTATTTGTATTCACGCAAGCACTCCGCGGGTGGCTATTGACATTATTTACGGATTGAATTTCCGCCGTCTTATTTAACGCTCCGGCGTTGTCGGATGTGCCTTGTATCGCCTAGGCTTATGATCCATCTGCATCAATCATCGGTCCAGAGCCAGGCCCTGGACGATGCGGCGCATGGGCATGTGCCGATCACCTCGGCGCGAGGGATGGTTCGGTCCTGCAACAAGCGCTATTCGCGCCTGACAATCTTGAACGCTTCAGTGGAGGCCTACTTACGCTAAGGCAAATCGCGCAGGATGGTGGGCGCGATCCTAATATGTGGGGTCGCTCTGCGCGGGATTCAGTTAAGGTCGTCCGCTCTGGGTCACGGTTCCCAGGGCTAACTTTACGAGAAGCCGACCTTGCTGTACGTGTGGGATTTCGTCGCGAAGTTGCTAGCGTACAAACTGGCATTCCAGGGCCGGACTTTTTTGTGCGCGTTGAGCAAAGCGATTGCTGACGGTTGGATCAATGCGCTGGGACCGCTTGTACAGGCGATTGGCGAGTATCGCCCGCGATTGTTCCCGCGCGATATGCGCGACGCGTCTGGAACCCGAGTGAGGCGCCTGTCAGCCTCTGACGCGTGGGATCTGCAATACTCGTTGTTTGGGAGTAGGACGAAAGTAGCGGACATCCGTTGCGAACACTGGTCTTCCCGAGCAGTCTGTGAGGCCAATTTGGTTTTTGCGCGCAAGCGCGACGAGTGCCTGGCGATCGCCAAGACAGCTTGGTACGAAGCGTATGCTCCACAAATCGTGTCCTTTGCACGTTCAAGTCGCTTCCCGGTGGCTTTGGAATCGATTCCAGATGATGGATCACCACGAACGCGAACGAAGTTAACTCCATTCCTGCGGGGCGCCTTGACGACTTACGAAATGACCGAACGGGAAAAAGAGTTGGAAATCGCTTTGGCCGCTGCAAAAGAGGGGCGCACGCACATTTTCCAATTCGAAGATCGGTTCGAAAAAGTGCCGGCCGATATGCGATGGACCCCGTTTGAACAGTCGCGCCTTCAAATTGGCGGTTTACTCGACACGTCCGGGACGATTCCGCGACCCACTTCGGCCGATATGGGCATGGCCTATGTTCGGGCATTCGAGCGGTTTCAATATCGGCGCAATCCAAACTCAACCATGGGACCCGGCGATATGGTTTATCGCGGTGTCGACAGTGGCAAAATCCGTCATGTCCAACCGTAGGCGTGCACGCGCCATGCGCAAGGCGGGTGGGAATGCGAAGTGCTTTTGTTCATCGATCAGGGGCAGGCGACGGGCTTCTACGCCAATGTTCTCGGACAGGTGGTTGGCCGCCGTATCGATACAAGTGGACAACTCGCCGGCACGCCGACGCGAGATCGCTTTGTGTTCACCGTTTACGGTTGGCAAAGCCCAACTGCGGCCGAGCGGATCGGGTAGGGTCTGTTGCGTGGCGCGATTGAGTTATCGGTTCGGTCGCAGGGGGTGATTTAGGATGGGCTCTGCGACATACGGCGGAACAATCGCGATCCGAGTGTTCAAATCGATCCTAACAGGCTGCGGAAATAGTCAAAATATCAGGTGGAATTTTCCCTGATGCCTGCGAATGTATCGATTTGATCGCGATTTTACGGCATTTTCGGAGAACATCTGCCCATGCGGGCCGATTTTTCACGGAGTCCGGGCGTGATCATGCCGCCGCCAGCAGCTTTGGCAACCGGATCAGGTTGCATGCAGCGGCCGTTAGCGTGAACGTCCAAGCGACACGTTTGTGGCCCTTGTGGCGGGTCTTGCGCATGCCGCCGCACGTCTTCATCCAACCGAAGCATTCTTCGATCCGTTTGCGGACACGTTGGCTGATGGCATAACCTGGATGCCGCGTCGTGCGGCGATCAATGGCAGAGCGCCGGTTCGTTGTGTTCTGCGCAACGTGAGGCACGCCGCCCAAGGCGCGAACTTTCGCCACGAAGTCCGCCACGTCATAGCCCTTGTCCGCTCTCAGGGTTACACGTTTGCTGCGTCGTGACCGCCGCTCAAGCATTGCAAGCGCTGCGTCGCGTTCTGCAGTCCCGGTCGCCTGCGTCAGCATGGCGTCGATGATCAGACCATTCCGGTTCTCCATCAGCAGATGCCCCATGTGGCACAGCTGGGACGCCTTGCCGCGCCCCTTCTTGAACAGGCGCGCATCGGGATCGGTGGTCGATGAATGGGTGTCGTTGCTGCGCTTCTCGCCATGGAAGTCCCGCTCAGCGTTGCGACCCTTGGGCGCTGCAGAGGTCCCGCCGGATGCGTCGTCGCCAGCGCCGGGATCCTTGTTTTCGCCGCCATTCTTTGGCTTGAAGCTCTTCATGCTGGCCCAAGCTTCAATGAGCGTGCCGTCAACAGAGAAGTGTTCATTGGAGATCAGGTCCTTCACGCGTGGCTGGCCAAGAACCGCCGCCATGAACCGGGCCGCGATGTCGCCCTCCAGAAGTCTGTCCCGGTTTTTTGTGAACACCGTTACATCCCAGATTGGCGCGTCCATGGACATGCCAACGAACCAACGGAACATCAGGTTATAATCCAACTGCTCCATGAGCTGACGCTCAGAGCGAACCGAATAGAAAGCCTGCAGCAAAAGCGCCCGGAGCAGTTTCTCAGGTGGTATCGAGGGGCGGCCAATCTTCGAATACAAACGCTCAAAGTCGGGCGACAGAACCTCAAGAGCTTCATCCACGATGGCCCGGATCGCCCGCAGCGGATGCCCCGTTGGTACGCGGGCTTCGCAACTCACATAGGAAAACAAGCTTTCGGTCCGAACATCCGACCCGCGCATCATTATCTACAGCATCCAGAAGCCAGAGAAATGGAATCACCGTTCGCGCCACAGCGAAAGACTATTTCCGCAACCTGCTAAGGGGCATTTCAGGTTCCTGCGGCGGTTCTGATCAGATATTTGCCGTATTCGCTTTTGCCAAGAGCGGCGGCGAGTTTTTCCAGCTGGCTGCGATCGATGAACCCTTTGCGGTACGCAATCTCTTCAATACAGGCGATACGCAAGCCTTGGCGCTTCTCAATGGTTTGCACGAATTGCGCAGCGTCGATGAGGCTGTCGGGGGTGCCGGCGTCGAGCCATGCATAGCCGCGCCCCATGCGCTCCACTTCCAAGCGGTTCTGCTCGAGATAAACCTTGTTAACATCGGTGATTTCAAGTTCGCCACGCGCCGACGGTTTTATCGAAGCGGCTATTTCGACCACATCATTACTATAGAAATACAAACCCGTGACCGCATAATTGGATTTCGGTTCTAATGGTTTCTCCACGATTGATGTGGGGCGCCCCGCCTTGTCGAATTCCACCACGCCATAACGTTCGGGATCGTGGACATGGTAGGCGAACACCGTCGCGCCATCGGTGCGGCTATTGGCGCGCATCAACTGGTCTTCAAACCCGTCGCCATAAAAGATGTTGTCCCCAAGCACGAGGCATGTTCTGTCGGCGCCAACGAAATCGCGCCCAATAATGAATGCCTGGGCAAGGCCGTCCGGGCTGGGTTGCACCGCAAATTGAATGTTCATTCCCAGTTGCGACCCATCGCCAAACAGATGTTCGAACGTGGCTTTGTCTCGCGGTGTAGAGATAATCAACACATCTCTTATGCTGGCCAGCATCAACACCGAAAGGGGATAATAGATCAGCGGCTTGTCGTAGATCGGCAGCAATTGCTTGATGACGCCCAGCGTTACGGGGTGCAACCGCGTGCCAGAACCGCCAGCAAGAATAATCCCCTTACGCGTCATCGTATCTCCCTCAGGCCAACCGTGAGCACGGGGCAACGGTGTAGTGAAACCAGTCGCCCCCGGCAAGCACGGAGTCCATCCGCAACGCGATAGGGGCCGCTTCGCCCGCCCGTAAGGCGCTGGCGGCCATGATGCCTGACGATAGGGCCCCAATCAGGCCATGTGCTGCGCCGCGCCCAAACCCTATTGGTGCGGATGCAGACACAGCGTATGGAGTGGGCATGGTCGGCACATCATCGCCCAAAGCGGCGGCGCTCTTTCTGGATCGAGACGGCACGCTGACGCGGGATTTTGGCTACACTTATCGCCCGTCAGACTTGGCGTGGTTGCCTGGTGCGCAGGACGCGATTGTTGATGCAGCGAGGGCGGGGCGGCGCGTTATTGTCGTCACGAATCAATCGGGGATAGGACGCGGCCTTTTCACGGAAGCTGAAATGCACGCCTTTCACGCCGCCATGCAGAAAGACCTGGCGCAGAGGGGCGCGCAGATCGATGCTTTCTATTTCTGTCCTTTCCATGAAGACGCTGTGATCACGCAGTATCGCGCCGTCAGTCACCCGGATCGCAAACCCAATCCCGGAATGCTGCTGCGCGCAATTGCAGATTTTGGCCTTGATTCCGGGCGGTGTCTGATGGTGGGAGACGCGGCAAGCGATCTTGAGGCTGCCCGCGCGGCGCAAGTCGCGGGAATGTATGCCGATCCAAGCGGCGCTTGGGCCGAACATGTGCGGCGTTGGTTGGCGGCTGATGGCGCGGCCGAGTAAAGCGGATCAGCGGATCGATTGCCCGGTGGCCGCCCAATCTTTCAAGAATGCTTCCAGGCCCGCGTCAGTCAGTATGTGCTTGTAAAGCGCACGGAAAACGGCCGGAGGGATCGTTGCACAGTCCGCGCCGGCGAGGGCGGCGTCGCGCACATGCCCGACAGTGCGAATGGACGCCGCAAGGATTTGCGTTTCAAATCCATAAGTGTCGTAAATGTCGCGGATTTCTCCAATCAGCGCCATCCCATCGTGGCCATTATCATCCAGCCGACCGATGAAAGGCGAAATAAAGGTGGCGCCAGCTTTGGCCGCCAAGAGCGCTTGAACCGCGGAAAAGCACAGGGTCACATTGGTGGCGACACCCTTGTCAGATAGCGTCTTGCACGCCTTCAAGCCTTCCATCGTCAACGGGAGTTTGATTACGATATTCGGCGCGATTGCGGCCAGAACTTCAGCTTCCGCCAACATGCCTGCGGCCTCGGTCGCCACCACTTCCCCGCTCACCGGACCGGACGCCAGCGCGCAAATCTCTTTCAATGTCGGCAGGATGGCTTTGCCCGCTTTTGCGATCAGGGACGGATTGGTGGTCACGCCGTCCACAAGGCCGGTTTCGGCCAGCGCGCGGAGTTCGGCGACGTCTATGATACGGCGACCACCG
>JBIKVO010000009.1:0-18553 GCA_044356795.1 Caulobacterales bacterium | reverse complement strand
GCGGGCTTCGGCGCCAAGATCAGCAAGCAGCAGCGGAACTTCCCGCGCCAGCACAGGATTGGCGCTCACCACCAGCACGCGCACGCCAGACAGCGGGCGGCGGTTATTACCCGCCCCCAACGGCGCGAACGGCAGCTCAACGGTGAACGCCGCCCCCTGACCGGGGCGCGATTCAAGGCTCACCGCGCCGCCCATGGAGGCGCACAGCTTGCGTACGATGGCTAGGCCCAGGCCGGCGCCGCCATGCATGCGGGCATGGGCGGCGTTGGCCTGGGCGAATTCCTCGAAGATCAGCGCCTGCATGTGTTCCGCGATCCCGGGGCCGGTGTCGCGCACCGTCACCTTGAGCCGGCCGGGGCCTGCGGGCGCCGCGATGATCGCCACGCCGCCCTGGTCGGTGAATTTCACCGCATTGCCGATCAGATTGAACAGCACCTGGCGTAACCGGCCGGCATCGCCGCGCAGCGTTTCGGGCGTGGCGGGCAGCACGCGGGCAATCATGTCCAGGCCCTTGTCGTGGGCCTTGGGGCTCAACAACTCGATCACTTCCTGCAAAACCCGATCGGGTTCGAATGGAGCATCATCGAGCACGACGCGGCCGGCCTCAAGGCGGGAAAAGTCGAGGATCTCGGTGATCAGATCCAGGAGATGCTCACCAGAGCGGCGCAGCGCCGTCACGAACTCTGTCTGGCTTGGGTCAAGCGGCGTGCGCGCCAGCAGGCCCGCCATGCCCAGCACCCCATTAAGCGGGGTGCGCAATTCGTGGGTCAGGGTCGCGAACAGGGCGGTTTTGGCCCGATCGGCGCTGGCGGCGGCTTCGCTGCGGGCGCTGACATCGCGGGCGATGGCGATCCGGCGGCCATCGGCGAGGCGGTGTTCGCGCCATTCAAAGATGCGGCCGTCGGGGGCGACCGCCTCGAACTGGCGGGCGTCGTCGATGAAGTCGGGCGCCGCTACACGGCCCCAAGGCGGGCGCGTCTGGCCTACGGAAAACCGGAACGCCGCCGAAAAGGCCGCGTTCGCCCACTCCAAGGCCCCATCGGCGGCGAGAATGGCGGTGGGGTCGGGCGCGGCGTCAAACGCGGTCATGGCGAGTTGGGCCGATCTCGGCGCCAAAGGGGAAGAGCGAGGCGACATGCCTTCACCCAACGCCGGGCTTGTAAACAAGCCGCTAAAGCGGCGCCAAAAATGGCGCCGCCAGCGTTTGCGCCCAGATTTGCCCTTGCGCCTATCCTTTACGGGAGAGCCTCCGGTGCGTCTCCAATATCCGCCCAGCCATTGGCCCCGACCCCGCCGGCGGGGCCCAGCGCAGGCTGAACGCGTCCGCGATATGCCGCCGCCGCACCCGATCTGCGACGTCCAGATCGGCGGTCGTGCGCGCCATCCGCAACACCCGGTGATCCGGCCGCGCCGACAATTGCTATGTCTCGGCCGCCTTTGCCAGTAAGCCCTGGTCCGCCCCATCCGGGTTGGCCCATGCCTCAAGCTGGGTCTGCGGCAGGTCCGCGTTGAGCCCGCCGCGCGCGCCTTGCACCGCCCGCACTGCACCGCCCGCACTGCACCGCCCGCACTGCACCGCCCGCACTGCCGCCACCCGCACCGCCGCTTGGGCGCTGGCTTTGCCTATTCAGGCAAAGCCAGATGGGCCGCCGGGATCGCCGGCACATCACGCTGGAGATCGATGTGATCCAACAGCGGCCTCGATAACCGCACCTGATAGCTTTGCGCATAGCGCGGCCTGCATGAACAGGCCATCGCGCCCGGCCCGCCGTCGCGGCGGCATGGATTCATCGCCGCGACCAACGGAAAGCGGGTAGGTTGAGCGATGTGGGGATTGGCGCGCGTCACAACCACTTCTCCGGTCTCTAGGGGCTGGCGCAAGCTATCCAGCGCCCGGGCGGAAAACTCTGGCAACGCGTCGAGGAAAAGCACGCCGTGATGGGCGCCGTGATGGGCCCATAAAATCTCTCCCGGCTTGGCGCGCACCCCCTTGCCGACCAGGGCCGGCATCGATGCGGAATGGTACGGCGCGCGAAAAGGGCGCGGCCTAGTCAAGCGCCCTTTATGCGACAGGCCGGCCACGCTTTGCATCGACATCTCTGACGCCGCCCGGCTCCGGCGGGGCCGAACGCGGGCCGGTGCGGAAGTGATTGATCAGCGCGATCAGGCTTGGCGCAGCGATCACATCGGCGCCAGCCCAAACAGCCTCCGCGCCGCAGGCTTGCGGGCAGATCAGGTGCTTTTCCCAGGCTTGGACGGCCATTGCAGCTGGCAAGGCGCCGGGCGCTGCGGCCAGGGCGCCATCAAGGCCCAATTCTCCGAAAGCCACATAGGATTCCAATGCGTCCACGGGCACAATGCACCTTGCGCTAAGCACCGCCAGCGCGATCGGCACATCATAATGGCTGCTTGCCTTGGCTAGATCAGCCAGCCGGGCGGCACGTCCAGGCTCAGGCTCGCCATGGCGGCGCGCACCTGCGTCCGGCTTTCATTCACGTCCTTGTCCGGCAGGCCAACAACCAACATCCCCGGGTGGCCCGCCGGTGATCTGCACCGGCACATCAACCCGGCGCGCCTCGCTGCCGGAAAACGCACGGTTGTAATCTGCACCGCCATCGCCCACCCCATTTGGCCCATATCGCCGCGCATCAATCTGAGCCCCCACGGCAAAGCCCGCCAAGCACGCGCTCATCATCAGCCAGCCGCGCACGGCCGCTTACCTTGGTTTTGCTTTATCCTTCGGCCGGCTTGATCCTCGCGACCTTGCGTCCATTACCGTTGGACCATGACAACGAATGCGACCGAACTGCGGTCGACGGCGTTACCTGAAGCCGAAACGCATCAATCCGAAACAAGTGCAGATACCGCTTGGTATCCACAAGATGGCTCCATTAGGTTGGTCAAAGAACAAACGCGCAACAAAATAGAAACCTTTGGCGCAGCTTGCGATCGGAATTCACACCTATCGGCGCGACACCGTCAAGGGGGCGCCGCCGCTGATTTCAATCGGGGCCTCGTCAAAGGCGTCGCTTGGCTGGGCGGTGGTGCGCGTGGCGGCCTGCGCGGTGGCCGGCGCGCCGATCTGACTGGGCGTCGCCCACGAGCGGCCAAGGCCGCTCTGGCCGCTGGCCGATGCCACAGATTGCGGGGCCTGCATCCCCAGCGGGCGCTCTTCTCGGCTGACCGGGGCCGATGCCATCACCCGCGCCTGCGGCTCGTCGGGATATTGCACCTCAAAGCGGCGCCCGGCAGGGGCCGGTTGCGGGCGTGGGGCCGCCCGGGTCTGCGGCGGCGGTGCAATCTCGGCAGGCGCGTCGAGGTCATCGGTGAACGCGGCGGCGGCTTCCGGCTTCATCTGCGCGCGGTCGCCGGCAAGGTGGGTCATTGGGGCGCGCACCTCGACATATGACACCACTTTCTGCACGCCATTGATGTGGCGGGCGATTTCGGTAACTTTTTTAAGCTCGATGTCGCTTCGCGCGAGGCCCAGCAGATACACGACGCCGCGATGCGTCTCGACCACAAAATTGACGCCCTTGATGTCATCATTGGCCAGTAGGCGGGCGCGGATTTCGGCGGAAATCCACCGGTCCCAGCTGGTGCGCCACACATCCGGGTGGGGGCCCACTTCGAGATTGTTTTCAACGAAGCGCACCGCCGCCACGCCACTGGCGATGCGTTCGGCCTCGGTGCGATGCGCCTCGGTGGGCACCGCGCCGGCCAGCAACAGGCGGCCTTGCGCCACCTCAATAGCGATCTGCGAATAGACGCCGAAATCGGCCGCCAGCAAGCTGGTGCGAACCTGCGTGCCCGCAGTGGTCTCGTCGACGCCTTCGCCCAGGGTGCGGTCCTTGGCTACAAAGGCGACCCCGCCGACGGCGCCGGCCACGGCCATGGCGGCGCAACCGCCGGTCAAAGTGGGAAGTGACAGGGCAAGAAGTACGACGGAGGCGGTGCGCATGGGGTCCTCGCAAAGACGGACCGACAGACTGCCAGAGTTCAGTTGCCCCTCTGTTAAGCCCGAACAAGTAAACGGTTTTTCACCCCCGCCTGCGTCTCCGCCGGCTTATCCCCGTCGGTGTCGGCGCGCCAGGCCTCGCGCACATGGATCAGCGAAAACGGCCCCGTGACGATAACCAGATCAAACCGCAGCCGCACGCTTGGCAGCCGCAGTCGCTACGACGCGGCAAGCTCGGCCATTGTCCGCCGACGACGCGCTGCAGCGGTGATGGCGTGCAGACCGGCCTCCCGGGTCGGTCGGGCCTTGACCACTTCCACCGCCAGCACCCCGCGCTTCAGCGCCAGGATATCAATCCCGCCGAACGGCGTGCGTGCGCGGCGATCAAACACGCGATAGCCCTTCGCCCACTGCATCATGGCTGCGAGCGTCTCGGCAGCGCGTCCGCGGCTGTCTGTTTGCCGGCGGCCGGGCGCGGTCACGCCTGATCCTTTATCGCCAGCGCGCGCTGATAGGCGCGTTGCCGTGGGATCTTGAGCGCGACGGCGGCCAGGGTCGCAGCCTCTTTCACGCTGTGCAGCGCCAGGAGTGGGCGCAAATGCGCATCCAGGGCCGCATCATCGGGCGGCGCAGAGGCCGATGGCGGCCCGATCAGCACCACGATTTCCCCCTTGGGCGCGGGCGTATCGGCGTACCGCGCGGCAAGGGCGGCAAGCGCATCGCGGCGCGTTTCCTCAAACAGTTTGGTCAATTCACGCGCGACGGCGGCTCGGCGGTCGCCAAAAACCGCGACCATGTCGGCCAGGCTTTCAGCCAGCCGCGGGCCGGTTTCGTAGAAGATCAAGGTGGCGTTCACGGCGACAAGATCGGTGAAAAAAGCCCGCCGCGCGCCTGATTTTGGCGGTGCAAAACCGGCAAACAAAAAAGCGTCGGTCGGCAGCCCGGCGATGCTCAAGGCCGCAATCGCTGCACACGGCCCCGGCGCTGGGATCACCGCATGCCCGGCCGCAATCGCCGCCTGCACCAGCCGGACGCCGGGATCAGACACCAGCGGCGTGCCTGCGTCGCTGACCAGCGCCACTGCCGCGCCCTCCGCGAGCGCGTCAAGCAGCTGCGCCTCCTGCGCGGCGGCGTTGTGTTCATGATAGGCGATAAGCCGTCCCGACAAGCCATACGCCGACAGCAGCTTGCGCGTGACCCGTGTGTCTTCCGCAGCAATGATCGCCGCCCCAGCCAGCACATCCAGCGCCCGCAGGGTGATGTCGCGCAGATTGCCGATCGGCGTCGCCACCAGATACAGGCCCGGCGCCAAGGGTGGACGCGATGCGCGCGTCTCGTTAGGGTCCGGCCCTAAATTCATCGGGTGTTCGCCATGGCGGCGCCGTGTTTGTGCGGCACGCGATGAGGCGTGCGCCGTCCGTGACGCCCGGTTGGCGCCAAACCGGGTTCAACCAGGGGACCTTGCCTGTGATGCTCAGTACACGTCGCCGCCATTTTGCTCCCGCCCGCTTGTTTACCGCCACGTGCATCGGGCCGATGCGGGGCGGCCGCGTCAAGGGCGTGCTCGCCGCAGCCGCCTTGATCGGGCTGGCCGCCTGCACCAGCATCGGCGGCACGCGCAGCATTTCAGAGAGTCCACCAGCGGTCCCGCCCTCTGGCCCACAAACGCCGACAACGCTGTCGGCGCAACCCTCAACCCAAACCCGCGATGGCCTGACGCCGCCCTTTATGGCCGGCCAGACAATCACCCGTGTGGGGATTTTGCTGCCCTTTCTTAGCCGCTCAGATCAGGCTTTGGCGCTGTTCCAGGCTGCCGAATTGGCGGTGTTTGACCAGGGTAATCCCGATACCCTGCTGATCCCGCGTGACAGCGGCGGCACCGAGCAATCGGCCGAAGAAGCCGCCCGGTTATTGCTGCGCTCGGGCGTGGATGTGGTGATTGGCCCGCTGCAGCGCGATCAGGTGCGCGGGGCGCATCGGGCCGTGAGCGGGCGGGCGCCTTTGATCGGCTTCTCCAACGATCTCAATGTCGCCGGCAACGGCGCGTACCTGCTGTCGATCCCGCCGGAAGAAGAAGTGGCGCGAATTCTGGAATACGCGACACGCCGCAATCTGCGCAGTTTTGCGCTTCTGACGCCCGCCAGCGAATATGGCCGCCGCGTTGAAGCCGCCATGCGCGCCGACCTGGAAAAGCGCGGCGCCACGTTGGCGATTGTCCAGAATTATGCCAACTCCACCGAGCGTGACGCCAGCGCGGCCGCGCGGACGCTGGCGGGCCGGGTGCGATCGGGCACTGTGCAGGCGATCCTTATTGCGGAATCGGGCGCCGCCTTGCGCGCCACCGGGCCTGCCTTATTGGCCGGCGGGCTGGATTTGAGCCGGGTGCAATTACTGGGTATCGGCGGTTGGGCGAATGGCGACGCCCAGCGTGAGCCGACCCTGGCGCGCGGCTGGTATGTGGCGCCGGATCCCGCCGTCCGCACCGCCTTTGAAGAGCGTTTCCGGACCGCATATGGCCAATCGCCTTCGCGTCTGGCGAGCCTTGCTTATGACGCGGTGGCGGTGACGGCGTTCTTGTCGCGCGATCGTGGCGCTGCGGGCGTGTCGCGCCAGGCGTTGGAGGTTGAAAGCGGGTTTTCCGGCGTTGACGGCATGTTCCGCTTCCGGCGCGACGGGACGATTGAGCGTGCCTTGGCGGTGTTGGAAGTGCGCCAGGCAGGCCCCGCCGTGATCGACGCCGCGCCGCGCCGGTTCAATACCGGCGGCTTTTGAGGGCCGTGACCGCCCACAAGACCCCTTTCACAGAGGATTTCTGAGGGAAAAGGAAGAATGGCGCCGCATTTTGCATAGATGAGAGGGAGAGTGTCGGCGCCGCGTTTCTGGCGGCGTCCATTATCCCTTTGCTGGCGCGCTTTGATTGACATCAAACGCCGCGATTGTCGCAAACGTCACGATGTCGCTGACGCTCGCGCCCAGCGGACAAATCTGCACCGAATTTTCAAGTCCGATCAGCATCGGGCCCAGAACGGTTGCGCCGCCAAGGCTTGCCAGCAGTTTCGTGGAAATCGCTGCCGAATGGATCGCTGGCATCACCAGAACATTGGCCGGTTCGCTTAGGCGCGAGAAGGGATACAGGCGTTTGCTTTCGTCGCTCAACGCCACTTCCGGGCTCATCTCGCCCTCGTATTCGAAGTCGATATCCTCATAACCCGCAGCCTTCATGCGATCGAGCATCGCCACCGCTTCGCGCACTTTCGCCGCGCGCTCGCCCATGGGATTGCCGAACGTGGAGTAGGAAATCAGCGCCACCCGCGGCGTGAAGCCAAAGCGCCTCGCGCCGCGCGCCGCTTGAATGGCGATCTGCGCAATATCTTCTGCTTCCGGCATAGCCGTGATGTTGGTGTCGGCTATCAGGGTCGTGCGGCCTTGCGCCAGAATGATCGACATGCCAATCGGGCGGCAGCCCCTCTTGGCGTCAACCACGCGGCGCACATCGTCATAGGCCACATTGAACGCGCGCGTTACGCCCGTCACCAGGCCATCGGCATGGCCCATCGCCACCATGCAGGCGGCGAAAACATTGCGATCTTGATTGACCAGGCGTTGTGCATCGCGATGCAGCGCACCAAAGCGCTGCAGCCGGCGGTACACCAGATCCACATATTCCGGGTTGTGATCGGACAGGCGCGCATTCAGGATCGTCAAGCCGGAATCCTCCGGCACGCCCACCAGCGCCATATTGCGCAAAACCTGTTCCTCGCGGCCAATCAGGATCGCCTGGCCGAGGCCTTGTGCGTGGAACGCATAAGCGGCGCGGATCACGCTTGGTTCTTCGCCTTCGGCAAACACAATGCGTTTGGGGTTAAGACGCACTGCGCCTTGCAGCCGCTGCATCATCGCTGCCGTCGGATCAAGCCGTTGCGCCAATCCGTTCCGATAGGCGTCCATGTCGGCGATGGGCTTGCGCGCCACGCCGGTGTCCATCGCGGCCTGCGCCACATAAGGCGGCACATGGCTGATCAGGCGCGGATCAAACGCGTTGGGCACGACATAATCGGGACCGAATTTCGGGCGATAGCCAAGCGCCGCCGCTACTTCGTCCGGCACGTCTTCCTTGGCAAGCTCCGCTAAGGCCAGAGCGGCCGCGCGCTTCATATCTTCGTTGATGGTGCGGGCGCGCACATCAAGGGCGCCGCGGAAGATATAGGGAAAGCCGAGAACATTATTGATCTGATTTGGATAATCGGAGCGCCCGGTGGCCACGATCGCATCGCTGCGGGCCGCCTTGATATCCTCGGGCATGATTTCAGGATCGGGGTTGGCCATGGCAAACACGATCGGGTTTTTCGCCATCGCCTTGATCATGTCCTGGCTGACAATGCCGGCGACGGACAATCCCATGAAGCAGTCCGCACCTTCCATCGCCTCTGCTAGCGTGCGCAGTGTTGTGTCAACGGCGTGGGCGGATTTGTACTGATCCATTTTCTCTTTGCGGCCGCGATAAATCACGCCGGCCTGATCGCAAAGGATCACGTTGTCATGGCGCACGCCCAGAAGTTTGATGAGTCCTACAACGCTAAGGCCCGCCGCGCCAGCGCCCGATACTACAACTTTCAAATCCTCAAGGCGGCGCCCCGTGATTTCGCAAGCATTGATCAAGCCGGCGGCGGCGACAATCGCGGTGCCATGCTGATCATCGTGGAACACCGGGATGTCCAACTCGTCGCGCAGGCGGGTTTCGATTTCGAAGCATTCCGGGCTTTTGATGTCTTCCAGATTGATGCCGCCGAACGTGGGCGCGATCGCGCGGGTGGCGGCGATCACGGCTTCTGCGTCATCGGCATTCATTTCGATGTCGATCGAATCGATGTCGGCGAAGCGCTTGAACAAAACGCTTTTGCCTTCCATCACCGGCTTGGACGCCAGCGCGCCCAGATTGCCAAGGCCCAAGATCGCGGTGCCGTTGGACACCACCGCCACCAGATTGCCCTTGGCGGTGAATTCATAAACCGCATCCGGATCCGGCGGGATGCCCTTTTTCGGATCACCGCCGATCACCTTAACCGGCACGGCCACGCCCGGTGAATACAGCATTGCCAGATCGCGCTGCGTCGCCATGGGTTTGGTGGGCGTCACCGACAGTTTGCCCTCGGGCTTGCGCCTGTGCAGGGCGAGAACTTCTTCATCGGTGAAGGCGCGTTTTTCCTCGGACATGGTTCCTCGTCAAACCTGAAAGCGCGCGCACCTTGGGCGGGTGCGGGGGCGTCGTCAATCGCGGCCTATTGATACAGAACACCCGGCAGCCAAGTGGCCAAAGCCGGCATAAACGCCAGCGCGATCAGCGCCAGCACCTGCAGCAGAATGAAGGGGATGACGCCGCGATAGATCTCCAGCGTTTTGACCTCTGGCGGCGCAACGCCGCGCAGATAAAACAGCGCAAAGCCAAACGGCGGCGTGAGAAAGCTGGTTTGCAGGTTCATCGCGAACATCACGCCCAACCAAATGGGATCGGCGCCCATCATCAACAGCGGCGGCGCCACCAGCGGGATCACGATGTAGCAGATCTCGATGAAGTCGAGAAAAAAACCGAGCACAAAGATAATCAGATTGACGATAATCAGCGCACCGATCAGGCCGCCCGGAATCGCACTGACCAGCCCCTTAATCCATTCATCGCCGCCAAGCCCGCGGAAGACGAGCGCAAATAGCGCGGCGGCTATCAGGATGGTGAACACCATCGTGGTGACTTCCGCGGTGGAGCGCAGCGCCGGCTGCAATTGGCGTTTGCGCAGCATCAATATCGCTGCGGCAATGACCCCAACCCCGATCAGCACAGCAAAGCCGCCGGCCAGCCAAATGGCGCCCTGGTCCAGAAATCCGCCATCGGTGCGACCCAGCCGCAAATCAAAATTCAAGCGCAGAACGATCAGCGCAACGATGCTGCCAAGCCCCAATTCCACCAGCCGCGACAGGATGGTTTTGGGCTCGCCAGGTTCGCGCTTCAGCCCGGCCAGCAGCAGCGCCCCGAGTGCGCCGACCGCTGCGCCTTCGGTGGGTGTGGCGACGCCAGCCAGGATTGATCCCAGCACTGAAATTACCAGGATCAATGGTGCGGTCAGCGCGCTGACGACCTTGGATAATGGCGGCCTTTTTGCGACGCTGGCTGGCGCGGCCCTTGGGTCAAGCCAGGCGCGCAACCCCTGATAGATCAGATACAACAGTACCAGCAAAAGGCCCGGCACAATCGCGCCGGCAAACAAATCACCCACCGAAACCGCAGTGGGCGAAGCAACGCCTTGCTCCAACTGCGCGCGCTGATGCGCCGAGCCGATCACATCACCCAACAGGATCAACACGATGGAGGGCGGGATGATCTGCCCTAACGTTCCTGCGGCCGCGATCGAACCGGTGGCAAGGCCCCTGTCATAGCCGCGCTGCAACATCAGCGGCAGAGCAAGCAGCCCCATTGCCGTAACGGTCGCGCCGATCACGCCCGTTGATGCCGCCAGCAAAGCGCCCACCAGTGTGGTTGAAAACAACAGCCCGCCGCGCATCCGTCCAAACAAATCGCCCGTCGTGGACAATAATTGTTCGGCAAGTTTCGAGCGTTCCAAAATGGCGCCCATCAGGATGAAAAGGGGCACGGCCGTCAGCGCCGCATTGGTCATTGTGCCGAACAGGCGGTTGGGCAGCGCGTTGAGAAAGTTTGCGTCGAATACCCCGAGCGCGAGGCCTAACAGCGCAAAGATCAAGGCGACGCCGGCCAATGTGAACGCCACAGGCGCGCCCAGCATCAGGCCGATCGCCAGCGCGGCGAACATCGCGATGTCGAGAATTTCGCGGATTTCAGTCATCCTGGGTGCGCCTCATCGCGGGGAAAGCGGCGCGGCGCGGGGGGTATCGCGCGCAGCACACAGGCATTCCGGCATGCCTCCGCCAGCGCCTGCGCCAGCAGCAGCACAGCGAAAATCGGGATCGCGGTTTTCAGCAGGAACAGGCCGGCCAGCCCATCGGCTTCGGCGCTGCGCTCCCCGATGCGCCAGCTTCGTTCCACAAACGGGCCAGAATAATGCAGGATCGCGATCAGCATCGGTACGACAAACACGCAATAAGCAAACAGATCGACGGCGGCTTTTCGTTTCGGCGCCAGGCGCGCGTAAAACACATCGACGCGCACATGCCCATCGCGACCCAGCGCCGCCGCCGAAGCCAGCAGAAACGCAAATGCGTGCGCGTAAAGCGTGCTCTCTTGCAGCGCGTTGGAAGACACGCCAAAGGCGTAGCGCAACACCACGACCAGCCCCACCAAGAGCGCCATCAGCGCCAGCAGCGCTTGGGCGAGGCGTTCAGCCCAGGCGGATATCCATTCGATCATCTGCGTTGCCGGTTCGGCGATATCGGCTGCGAACCGCCCGCCAAACAGGATCGCCAGCGGCAGCAGCAGAAATGGCGCCAGTGTCGCCAGCGCAAACACAGCAATCGGGCCGGCAAATTCGGCAATGGCGCGCGGATCCATCAGCCTCCGTCCCGCATCGGATAATAGCCAGCATCGCTGATTTCAGCCCATGCGCCGGCCTTGTTCAGCACGGTTTCGTAGCTCGTCAAAATCCGGCGCGACAGCGCATCCTCGCTGCCGGCTTTCGCCATGATGTCGCGGGCGGCCTCCCGCGCGCGCTTTACCACATCGGGCGGGAAGCGGCGCAACTTCACGCCATGCTCATCGGTGAGGATCTTGAGATAAGCTGCGTTTTGATACGTGAATTCGCCAAGGCTTGAATTGTTCACCGCCGCGCACGCCGCACGCAGAATTTCCTGATGTGCGCGGCTCATTCGTTCAAACACTTGCCGGTTAACGCCAACGCACAACAGTGCGCCCGGCTCGTGAAAGCCGGGGCCGTAATAAAACGGCGCGACACGATAAAAGCCGAGGAAAAAATCGTTCCACGGACCGACAAACTCCGTCGCGTCGATCAGGCCCGATTGCAGGGCGCCAAACACCTCCCCACCCGGGATCGTCACCGCGGAGCCGCCCAGCGCGCGCACGAGATCGCCGCCAAGGCCCGGAATGCGCATTTTCAGGCCGCGAAAATCGTTGAGGCTATTGATCTCCCGGCGAAACCAGCCGCCCATTTGGTGGGTGGTGTTGGCGGCCATCATCGGCACGATATTGAATGGTGCGGCGATCTCGTTCCAAAGCGCCTGGCCGCCGCCATAATCGATCCAGCCGATTTGTTCCTGTGCAGTGAGGCCGAAGGGGATGGCGGTGAAAAAAGGGTAGGCGGGGGATTTGCCAGTCCAATAATAATCCGCCGCATGGTACAGATCGGCCGCTCCCGAAGCCACCGCGTCGAACACTTCAAACGCGCCAACCACCTCGCCGGCGGCATAAACGCGGATATCTAATTCTCCGCCGCTCATGACCCGTACAAGCCGCGCCACCCGTTCAGCGCTCTCGCCAAGGCCGGGGAGGTTTTTCGGCCAGCTTGTCACCATGCGCAGGCGGATGGCGCTTTTGGCGGGTGCGATGTCGGCGGCGGCGGGTCCTTGAGTGGCGTTGGGGGGGGCGGCCGCGCCCGGCAGCTGGGCGCCGGCTAGCCGGGCTCCCCCGATCCCCGCGCCAAGGCCAACCGCCCCGCCAACGACGACCGATTGCAGTAATGTCCGGCGGTCCATGCGGCCTCCCTGTTTTGATGCTTGTGTAGAGCGTGTCCGAACCGACGGGAAGGGCTTCAACCCATGGTCCCTTCTTCGGCCGATCCTGGGGCGAGCGGCGCGAGACCCAGACCCAGCCTCTTTGAGTTTTGTGGCCCCTTGACAAGCGCCAAAACGCTTCACGTGAACGGGAACCCTCAGTGATTCAACCGCGGGAACACTTTTGCAGAGGTTGCCCCTCGACATCCCCCAAGGAAATGCCCCAAGGAAATGCCCCAAGGAAATGCCCCGAGGAAATCCTCCCAGGAAACCAACGGCGCCCCTTCACGATCGCGTTAGAAATCGCGTTAGAAATGGTGCGCAAGGCTTGAGCGGCGTTAACCCATTGTGGCGCGCGGGTAACAGCACGGCGGCGAAACGATGGCGGCGGGGGTCCCGCACTAGGATTACAGTCGAATGATGGTACCTGTAGCAAGGAGGGCTGCGTGTGCGGCCGCCAGAGACCGTGTTGTGGAGTTGCTGATGTCGTTGTCGAAAAATGCATTTCTGGTTGGTCTGGGCGTCCTTGGCTTCGCCGCCCTGTCTACGCCGGCCATCGCCCAGGACGCGCCCGCTGCTGATGACGCAGGCGTGCGTGCGGATGAAATCATCGTCACGGGCACCCGCGTTCAAAACCGCTCGCGCCTGGATACCATTGCCCCGGTCGACGTGATCACCGCGGAATCGCTGGCCAATACCGGAACCACGGAAATCAACCAGGCGCTCGCGGTGGCGTTGCCGTCCTTCAACTTCCCGCGTCCGGCGATCACCGATGGCACCGATACGGTTCGCCCGGCCACGCTGCGTACCCTGGCCCCGGATCAGACCCTGGTTCTGGTCAATTCCAAGCGCCGCCACGCGGCCGCGCTGGTCAATGTTAACGGTTCGGTCGGCCGCGGTGCGGCGGCGGTGGACATGAACACAATTCCAACAGCGGCGATCGGCTCGATCGAAGTGCTGCGCGACGGTGCGTCGGCGCAGTACGGCTCTGACGCAATCGCCGGCGTGATCAATGTGCGCCTGAAAGAGGCCAGCGCCGGCGGTGGCGTGAATGTCACGGTGGGGCAGCGCTTCACCGATCTGGAAACCCGCCCGGCGGCGGCCCCGTCTGGCGCCGCCTGGTCGGTGAATAACCGCCGTAGCGTCGAGGACGGCCTAACCTGGACGGTTGCGGGCTGGACGGGCCTCAGTCTTGGCGACACAGGCTTTTTGACCCTCACCGGCGAATACCGTGATCAGGAAGAAACCATCCGGGCCGCCCCCGATACGCGCCAGCAATATCCGCTGACCGCGGGCGCGTTCGATACGCGCGAAACCACGATCAACCGGGTCAACAGCTGGTACGGCGATCCGCGCCTGGAACAGCTCTCCTTCTTCGCCAATGCCGGGATGGAGCTACAGGGCGGGGCCAATTTCTATGGTTGGTTCAGCTACCAAGAGCGCGACGCATTGTCGGCCGGCTTCTTCCGCCGCGCCATCCAAGAGCGTGCGCCCGGCACGGTCGCGGCCAGCCAGAACATCATTTCCATCTATCCGAATGGCTTCCTGCCGAAAATCAACGCCGTCTCGGAAGACTGGAGCGGCGCCGCCGGCGTCGACTTTGACCTCGCTGGCTGGGCTGCTGACGCCAGCCTCGTTTATGGCCGCAACGAATTGTCCTTCGGCGTCCGCGACAGCTTGAACGTGACGTTGGGGCCAAACAACCCCAAGCGCTCCTTCGATGCCGGTTCGCTGGTTTATGACCAGGTTGTCGCGAATTTCAGCCTCGTGAACGGCTTTGAAGTGGGTCTCGCGTCGCCATTGAACGTCGCGCTCGGCGTGGAAGCGCGCCGCGAAAGCTACCAGATCAATGCGGGTGAGCCCGATTCTTACATCGACGGCGGCTGGCGCCTCAACACCACCACCAACCTTTTCGGCCAACCGCCGTCGCTGGCCCCGTTGACAGCCGGCTTCGCCCCCGCGGTTCCCGGCGCGCAGGTCTTCCCGGGCTTCCGCCCTTCCAACGAGGTGGACGAAGAGCGCACCGCTGTCGGCGCCTTTGTCGATCTGGAAGCCAGCCTGACCGACGCCCTGTTGGTGTCGGGTGCGGTGCGGGCGGAAAGCTATTCCGACTTCGGCGAGAGCATTACCGGCAAGCTCGCCGCGCGCTACGACGTCTCAGAAGGCTTCGCGCTGCGCGCGTCTGCGTCTACCGGCTTCCGCGCCCCGTCGCTGCAGCAGTCGTTCTTCACGGCGACGGCCACCAACTTTGTCGGCGGTGTTCCGCTGCAAATCCTGACCACGCCGGCCACCTCGTCGCTGGCGGTGTCCCTCGGCGCCAAGCCGCTCGATGCGGAAACCTCGGAGAATTATTCTGCCGGCTTCGTACTGCGCACCGAAGACGGCGGCTTCTCGCTGACCGGCGATGCATTCCACATCAAGATCGAAGACCGCATCGTACTGTCGGAAAACCTTGGCGCCACCGCCACTGCGCCTGACCCCGCGATCCGCACCTTCGTCAGCACGGCATTCCCGGGCACAGATGCGGCGCGCTTCTTCCTCAACGGCGTTGACACCGAAACCACAGGTTTCGAACTGGTCGCCGCCTGGAAGTGGCAAACCGACATCGGCGACTTCGACACCACCATCAGCGGTTCGCATGCCAACACCAAAGTGACGCGCGTCCCGGTGGCCACCGGCGCCCTGGCGACCTTTTCCCCAGCGCCGGTTCTGTTCGGCCGGGTCGCCCGGTTGACGCTGGAGGATGGCCAACCGAAGGAGAAGGTCACTTTCCAGACCGTGTGGGATGGCGGCATTCTTGGGGCCACCGTTCGCGGCACTTTCTACGGGTCGGTGATCGAGCCGGGGGGCGCAGCCAATGGTTCGCAGGATATCCCGCTCGGCGAAAAGTTCCTGTGGGACGTTGAGGGCCGCTGGACAGCAACGCCAGGCTTGGTGCTTACGCTTGGCGCGGAGAACCTGTTCGACGAGTATCCCGACGCCACCCCGCCGAGCCTGAACGCCACGGGTTCGCTCTCTTATTCCCGTTATTCGCCGTTCGGCTTTAACGGGCGCTATGTTTACGCCCGCGCGGCCTATAGTTGGTAGGCCGATAGTAAGGAAGAGCAGGGTTCACCGCTCTTTGCTGGGACAGTTGACGAAAACGTCATCGTGATCCGTCCGCAGGCCGCGTTCCGAAAGGAACGCGGCCAGATGGCCTTGTAGGGACGTGTAGGGACGGTTGTCTTGGTGTCCGCAATGTGGATGGGGCGTGGCCACGCGTCGCGCGCCATTCGCCGCCCGCGGCGCCTGGGCCTTGCCCATCGCGGCCAAGGCGAGCCCAGACCTTCCAGCAACCCGGTCAAAACAAGAATTTCGCTTGCAGCGCGATGTCAGGGACACGGGATATGTGGGCTGGCGCACGGTTTCTTGAGACAGTCAAGAGCGCTGTTTCTCTCGGAAAGGGGCGTAGAGAATAGACGAGAAAATCAATGATATATCTGGCTCGACGGAGGCCGCAGCCCCGAGGCCCCTGGCTCGGTTTCAGCCTACAGGAGCCCTGATCGAGCAGGCCCAAAAATCGGCCGCACAAGCCCGCCCGGCGGCCGAAACCGCGAGGCCGGGCAGAGCGAAGGGGCAGACATTTACCGTGCTACGAAAACCGGACATCGTCGCGCGCTGTCGACACTTCCCTTGCTGCACGACAGCTGTTGCGCCGAAGCCTCAAATCTTTAGGAGCTTGCATAGACGCCGGAAAAGGGTGTCGATTTCCGTGGGAAGTCGGTGTAAACCTAACCGGTACGCGCCTTAGTCCGATTTTCGGGCGCCGCGCGTCACACAGCGTTAACCTGCGCCATCATAAAGGCGGCTTAGGGAGACGTTTGACGTCGCGGTTCAGTTGAGGGGAATTGGAATGAAGAGAATTCTGCAGGGTGCGACCGCCCTGGCCGCCGTGATGGTTGCGGCGCCTGCGTTCGCCACGGAAGGTTGGTACGGCCGTCTGGACGCCGGTTATTCGTTTGATGGTTCGAACGAAATCAACCGTTCGACGTTCACGACACCGAACTTTAAGACCGACAGCCTGGACAATGATTGGTTTGGATCGGGCGGTCTTGGCTATGCTTTCGACAATGGGTTCCGTCTGGAAGGCGAACTGTCGTATCGCTACAATGACATTGAAGCTATCACCGGCCTGAACCGTCGCGGCGGCAACGCCCATGCGTCGGCCGCGCTGATCAACGGCATCCTGGACTTTGACCTCGGCGGCGGCATTGAGCCATATGTTGGCGTTGGCGTGGGCATCGGCCGCGTGGACGCGAATGCGGCCAACACCGGCACGACGGGCGCGACGTTCCAGTCCTATGACGACGCGGACACCTCGCTGGCGTGGCAAGCGCTTGCCGGCGTTGGCTTGGCCCTGTCCGAGCAGCTGACTATTGATGTCGGATATCGTTATTTCGCCATCCCGAACCTCGAGTTCGTAGGCCAAGGCCCGACGGGCACGCCGCGGTCGTTCGAGGCGGACTATGACAATTCCGGCGTTTCGGTCGGTCTGCGTTGGCAGTTTGCGGTTCCGCCGCCGGTAGTGGTTCCGCCGCCGCCGCCGCCAGTTTTGCCGCCGCCGCCGCCGCCGGTTCTGCCGCCGCCGCCGCCGCCGCGGGTTGAGCCGCCGCGCGTGGCGTGCCCGACGAATGAGTTTAAGGTCTACTTCGAGTGGGATCGCTCCACGCTTAACCAGGCTGCGCGCGACACCATCAGCACCGCGATCGCGCAGGCCCGGAACTGCAACATCGGCAACGTGGTTGTTGTCGGCCACACCGACACCTCGGGTTCGCCGCGCTACAACCAGATGCTGTCTGAGCGCCGTGCGCGCGTCGTCGCTGACGCTTTGTCGGCGGGCGGCATCGCGGCCGGCTCGATGTCGGTCAGCGGTGCGGGTGAAACCCAGCTTGACCGAGCGACCCGCGACGGCGTGCGTGAGCCGCTGAACCGTCGCACGGTTGTGACCATCTCGTTCCGTCCGTAATCATGGATCGGTCCTGAATGGGAGCGGGCCTGGCGCAAGCCAGGCCCGTTTTCGTTTGTGGATGTGGCGGGAGTGTTGGTTTGGGGATTTTCGGGTGGGCAGCGTGCGCTTTTCAACGCCGTCTCGCCACGCGCTTCAAAACCGAGACGCCATGTGAAGCAGGGGGCCGCAACCGGATGATGGTACATTCACGCGAAACTGGCGTGGATAAAGGCGAAAACACCCTCATTCATCAGCTTCGCTGCCCCTTCTCCCTGAGGAGACGCCTGCGAAGCGCGATCACTTCACGAAGTGCCCATTCCCGGGCGAGCAGCGCCGAGACCCGGGAGAAAGAGGCATCACGGGTTTTGGCCCCCGGACAAGCGCTGGCGTGCTTGTTCTTAGGATGGGAAACCTCGGTGCTAGATGGGGTAATGGGCCAGATCGAGACCAATTTGCCTGCTGGCGGTGAGGTTGGTCGTCCCTCAAACTGATGGTTTTAGAAGCAACGGCGTCATGCTTGCGCATGCTGCGCGAGCATCAAGAGGGACGACCATGGAACAGCATGCCGGATTGGACGTGTCTTTGAAACAGACAAGCGGATGCGTTGTCGATGGCGCGGGACGGATTGTGCGCGAAGCGAAGGTCGCGAGCGAGCCTGAAGCGCTGCTGGCTTGGTTTGCCGCGCACGGCGTGGCGATGACGCGGATTGGTCTTGCGGATTGGTCTTGAAGCTGGCCCCCTGCCCCAGTGGCTGTTTGCTGGGATGGGGGCTGCAGGGCTGCCAGTCTCACTCCTGAAGATACGGCGCGTCCGGGCTGCCCTCACGACCATGACCATCAAGACCGACCGCAACGATGCGCTGGGCATCGCGCATCTGATGCGAATGGGATGGTTTCGCGCGGTTCACTGCAAATCGC
>JBIKVO010000215.1:0-5555 GCA_044356795.1 Caulobacterales bacterium | reverse complement strand
GGCGCCGACAAGGGCCGCGGCTGGTTTGAGGACGGGCGAAAATTCAACAAGAAAAACACCTTCACCGACTTTATCGCCTGTGCCGAACATCTCAGCGCCAAGGGTTATGGAACCAAAGGCCGGATGATCGCCTATGGCGGCTCGGCGGGCGGATTGCTGGTCGGCGCCGTGACGAATATGCGCCCCGATCTGTGGGCTGGCGTCATTGGCGCAGTGCCGTTCGTTGATGTGATCAACACGATGAGCGACACCTCGTTGCCGCTGACGCCGCCGGAATGGCCGGAATGGGGCAACCCGATCGAGGATCCGGCCGCCTATGATTATATGTTCAGCTACAGCCCCTATGATCAAGTGGCCGCAAAAACGTATCCCGCAGTGCTGGCCACCGGCGGTTTAAGCGACCCGCGCGTCACCTATTGGGAACCGGCGAAGTGGGCGGCAAAACTGCGCGACCACACCACCAGCGGCCGCCCGATCCTGCTGCGCATCAATATGGAAGCCGGGCACGGCGGCGCGTCGGGTCGGTTCGATTTCTTGAAGGAAATCGCGTTCGATTATGCCTTTGCGATGCGGGCAATGGGGGCGCCGGAGGCGGGGGCGTTTTAGGCGCCGCCGTCGCGCACTTCACTGGCGTGTGTTTTGAAGCTGACATGATTTGCACGTAGCCTTGAACGGTGTCGGTTCAGGGAGTGGTGGGATGCGCGCAGGCATGCTTCCAGGCATGATAGCGGCGGCGGCAGTGATGGCGACGGCGGGCGGCGTCGGACTGGCGCAGACACCATCAATGCCGGTTGCGCCGCCCACAACAGCGCCGCCCACAACAGCGCCGCCCACAACAGCGCCGCCCAAAACAGCGCCGCCCAAAACAGCGCCGCCCAAAACAGCGCCGCCGGGCGAGGCCTCAGCCCGGCCCGGCGCCGACATGATCGAGGCGTTCCGCACCTACCAGGCGGCAGTGACGGCGCGCGATTTCACCACCGCCCTGACCGCCGCCGGGCGCGCCTATAGCCTATCAAAAGCGCGTGACGGCGTCGGCGGACGCACGGGCATTCTCGCCTATAATTACGCCGTTCTGATCCTCGACAAAGACGACCCCAAACGCGCTTTGCCCATCGCGCGAGACGCCGTTGCGGCGCAGGCGGCGGGCGGGCGCGGCTTGTCCACTGCGCAAGTCCAATCGCTGTTAGGGCGCGCACTGTTTCCGCACGGTGGAGACGCCGCGGTTGCGCCCCTCGAAGAAGCGATCGCCGCGGTAGATCCAGCCAAGGCCGCGGATGTGGCGGCTGGCTATGATGCTGCGACCCTGCTCGGTGAATGGTTTACCGAGCAGGAAAATTGGCGCCGCGCGCTGGCGTCCTGGCAGTCAGCCTACCGCTTTGCCGCCGGCGCGGATATGGAGCCCGCCCAGGCCGCCGGCATCGCACTGATCCAGCAGACAAACGCGTAAGGCCACTTGCGCCAATATCGCGAAGCCTATCTCACCAGTCGGCAGGCGCGCACCGTTTTGGCGCCGCTGGCCAAAGAAACGCAAGTCGCGCAGATGAGCGAGGGGGAACGCTTGTATGCGACCGCCTGGGCGTGGGAACTCGGCTTGGCGTCATTTCTCAAATCCAGCGCCCGCCCAGTGCCAGATCTAGGTCACGCGCCTTCACGCCCACAGACCCACATTGACGGCTTGCGCCTCTGCGCTTTGAAGGCGGATTGGCCGCAAAATCTCGCGCGCTTCTATCCAAGAGAAGCGCGCGACCGCGGACAGGTATCCGGCGGCGTTGTGCGCGTGAGGATCAATGCGGACGGCACGGTGCGGGAGGTCGCGATTGCCGCGATGGTCGGCGCAAGAAATAGCGGCTTTGAAGAGCGCGCGCTCGAAGTGACAAGGCAAGTGGTTTTCAGCCGCAGCGACGACGAAAAGGACCCGACCTGTCGGATTTCAACAAACAGCTACTTGCTGCCGATCAGCTTCCGGTTTGGATCGCGCTGACAGGCGTCACCGGCAGGAGTTTGCCTTGCAATCCCTTATCGCCACGATGCTGATCGCGTTTGCAGTGATCGCCGGTGCGCCATCGCAGGCGCAGATATCGCCAGCCGATCAACCAGCCGCGTCATCAACTGCAGCCCCAGCGGCGCAGGCGCAGGACGAGATTATCGCAGCGGTGCGCGCGTATCGCGCAGCGCTTATGGCGGGCGACCTTAAGACCGCGATTGAACACGCCGGACGCGCCTATCGCCTTTCAAAAGAGCGGGATGGCGTGACAGCGCGCACCGGCCTTCTCGCCTACAATTATGCGACACTGGAACTGGAGTTTGGTGACCCAGGCGCCGCCATGCCGGCCGCGCAAGATGCAGCCAGCGCGCCCGAAACCGGCGCCGCCAACGGCCCAACGCGCGCAGCGATCCAAGCAGTGCTGGGGCGAGCCATGCTCGCGCGCGGCGACGCGGCCGGCGTGGCGCTGGTACGGGCAGGATTGGCCGGCGCCGATCCGGCGCGCACGGCTGATCTGCAATTTGGATATCGCGCCGGCGTCGCGCTGGGTGCGTGGTTCACCGAAAGACGGAACTGGACAGAGGCTGCAGAAACTTGGCGAATTGTGCGCAGGTTTGCAGGCGGCGCCACCCTTTTGGAAAAGCCCGTCGCGGAGGCGACAGCGCTCCTGGAGGAGGGGCAGGCGCTGATGAGCTTGAAGTCGCCCAACCAAGCGCTCTCACGCTTCCGGGAAGCGGAGACCCTATTGACGCCTTTTTGGGTCGAGAGCGCAGGCGGACAAGCGACTACCTTTGAAACCGTTTATGGTGGTGCGATCGCGTGGCGCAGTTTTCTGGAGCTTGATCTGCGAGAGCAGCGCGACCTCATCATCGGCGCGCCATTTCCCATGTATTTGGATGTCTTCACACCCGCCCAAACTGGGCAATCAGCAAATCCACGCCCTTGCCGGGTGATCGCAAAGTTTGCTTCGCCACGTGGCCTCGGCCGTCACTTCGACGGCACTTTGATAAGGGGCGAAGTCGCCGCAGTCGTTATGCGTGTCGCATTGACAATAGACGGTCGCGTTAGCGAGGGGGCCGTCATTGCGAGCCGCGGACTTCCGTCCCAAACACTTGAACGCGGGGTCGCAAGCCTTGTGCGGGCGGCGCAATTCCAGCGAGACCCTGCAGAAACCGATCAAAGCTGCCGCTTGAATAGCGACGCGCGCCTTGTGGCCTTTGCACTGAAAGCGCAATAGCCTGTCTACCCCATCCCGCCGGGATAATTCGGCGCTTCGCGCGTGATCGTCACATTGTGCACGTGGCTTTCTCGCAATCCAGCGTTGGTGATGCGCACAAAGCGCGCATTTTTGCGCAAGCTCGCCAAATCCTTCGCGCCGAGATAACCCATTGTGGCGCGTAAGCCCCCGACCAATTGGTGCAGGATCGGCGCGACCGGGCCTTTGTAAGGCACCTGGCCCTCGATGCCTTCCGGCACCAGCTTCATCTGATCGTTCACTTCCTTCTGGAAATAGCGATCCGCGCTGCCGCGCGCCATCGCGCCCAGCGATCCCATGCCGCGATACGCCTTGTAGCTGCGCCCCTGATACAAAAATACTTCGCCGGGGCTTTCATCCGTACCGGCCAGCATGGAGCCAACCATCGCGACTTCGGCGCCAGCGGCCAAGGCCTTGGCAAAATCACCGGAGAATTTGATGCCGCCATCGGCGATCACCGGCACGCCCGCTTCTTCTGCCGCGCGGGCCGCATCAAGGACAGCGGTGAGTTGGGGCACGCCAACGCCCGCCACGATCCGCGTGGTGCAGATGGAGCCTGGCCCGATCCCCACCTTCACCGCATCTGCACCCGCATCGATCAGCGCGCGCGCGGCGTCATAGGTGGCGATATTGCCGGCGATCACTTGCACCGCATTGCTTTCGCGTTTGATGCGCCGCACCGCTTCACCCACCGCAGCGCTATGACCGTGGGCGGTGTCGATCACCACCACATCCACGCCCGCCTCGATCAACGCCATGGAGCGGCGGAAGCCATCGTCGCCCACCGTGCTGGCGGCGCCCACCCGGAGGCGGCCCTGCTCGTCCTTGGCGGCGTGCGGATAGGTCTGCGCCTTCTCGATGTCTTTCACGGTAAGCAGACCAACACAGCGACCAGCGTCATCGATCACCACCAGGCGTTCGATGCGGTGCTTATGGAGCAGTCGGCGCGCCTCATCCTGCGACACGCCGGTGCGCACGGTGACGACATTCTTCGTCATCAAGTCCTTCACCAATTCGCCGGGATCTTCGGCAAAGCGGGTATCGCGATTGGTGATGATGCCGATCAGCTTGCCGGGTTTGCCGGTCTCCGCCAACTCCACCACCGGGATACCGGAAATGCCTGCGCGGGCGCGGATACCGCGGACATCGGCTAGTGTGGCGTCGGCGGTGATGGTGATCGGGTTAACCACCATGCCGCTTTCAAAGCGCTTCACCTGCCGGACCTGCTCGGCCTGCTCGGCGTCCGTCATATTGCGGTGGATCACGCCCAACCCGCCAGACTGCGCCATGGCGATGGCGAGGCGCGCCTCGGTCACGGTGTCCATCGCGGCCGATACCAACGGAATATTGAGGGAAATGGTTTTCGAAAGGCGCGTGCGCGTGTCGGCTTCAGCAGGCAGCACAGCGGACGCGGCTGGTTCAAGCAGAACGTCGTCGAAAGTCAGAGCGTCACGGATTTGCATGAACGGCTGGTAGAGGAAGTGACGCTCGATGGCAAGGGACTAAACCGCTCCCGCGGTAGGCCCATCCTGCGAGGGGAGAGCGCAACGACAAAGGCCCGTGTGGGCGCCTGCTTCCACCGGGCCGGCCTGGATGGTCCGGGCCGCGCCCGTAATGGGAGCGGTCCTCATGACCACCTACGCCGATGCCACCAGCCACACCGACGCAGACGCCGCCGCAAAGCCGATGACGCCGCATATCCGACGCTCGATGTGCTGGCGTTATCGACGGCCGATTCCGAGGGGTTGCGGCGTGCTCGCTTGATATTTGTAGCTTATTGGCTACATTGACCCATGTCGACATCATCAAGTCCGACGCTTTCGCCGAGTGGATCGATAATCTGCGAGACTGCGCTGGCGCCGCTCAAGTGCTTCGCCGACTGGCGCGGTTGGAACGCGGCAATCCCGGAAATGTAGCACCCGTTGGCGAAGGTCTGAGCGAGCTAAAGATCGATTTTGGGCTGGGCTATCGCGTCTATTTTGGTCAGCGCGGCGACGAGTTGGTGATCATTCTTTGTGCCGGTGACAAGTCCAGCCAAGAGCGCGACATCAAGCTAGCCAAGAAGCTCTGGAGCGAGTGGAAGGAGCAAAACGGATGACGAAAACCAAGTTTACCCGCTTCGATGCTGCAGACCACATCAAAACGGCCGAGGATGCGGCCCACTATCTCGACGCCGTGCTGGCCGACGGTGACGCCAGCGAAATCGCTGATGCGATCGGCGTCGTGGCCCGATCTCAGGGTATGGCGGCGATCGCTGAGCAGAGCGGGCTCTCGCGCGAAACGCTCTATCGCACCCTCAGTGAAGTCGGCAACCCA
>JBIKVO010000008.1:0-18811 GCA_044356795.1 Caulobacterales bacterium | reverse complement strand
CGAGACATGGAACGCGTCCCGCCAAATCTATATCAACTGGAACAACATCGACGCGGATTAAACTCAGCGCCCAAAGTCCAGACATCAGGTTGCGTTATCCTGGCCCTCGCCCTGGGTGCAGAAGAATTTTCGCTCCCTTCCGCCGCTTCGGGAAAGCCGGGGCGGACCCAGCCTGCCTGCGTGTTCGGGCGATGGCGCAGGCCCAGCGCGCGCAGCCGGCAAGATGCGCGGGTCGTCTTGGTCCATCATCAAGCCTGCAGGTCGATCACGTCTTTGGCGGCGAGGCCTGCCATTGCGGTTGAGCCGATGTGATCGATATCGGCCTCGATCTCGGCAAAGGCGTCGCGGACCTGACGCGCCCAGGCGCGCCCCTCCTCTGCCCAGGCGGGATGAGCGTCGACGACAATGGGCTTTGGCGCGTGCGGTGACAGATGCGGCGGCCATATCGGGCCAGCTTAGCCAAGAGGCCGGGCCCGTTCAGTCGGCGCCCATGCCAAGCTCATCAGGTCAAACACCACAATGACACAGGCCGCCAGACCGTCACGGTCCGGCGCCCGTTGCTGTGTGTCTTGTGTCAGGCGCTGAGCCAGCGTGACTTCCGATCAAGCGCATGGCGGTTGGCCGACAGAAAACGCGCTCAGTCAAGGGTCATGGCATTCCGATCCGATCATCGGATCGGAATTTGCCCTGGCGCGCAATGATCAATGCTTTTCGTTTCGCCACACTTGCTTGTAGGCGATGTACAAAAGCGCGGTCAAAATCAGCAGAAACACCAGCACCTGCAAACCGAGGGACTTGCGTTGTTCAGCGGTGGGATCTGCAGCCCAGGCCATGAAGGCCGTCACGTCTTTGGCCATCTGGGCGATCGTGGCTTCCGTGCCATCAGCATAGTCCACAATGCCATCCACGGAGAGCGGATTCGCCATCGCGATCCAACCGCCGGGGAAGTACGGATTGTAGTGCAGATTGGCGGCCCCCCCCGGAGGCTCCTTGCCGGCCGGCGGCTCCTGGTAGCCGGTCAACAGCGAATAGAGATAATTTTCGCCATTGTGTCGCGCCCGGGTGATCACCGAAAGATCCGGCGGCGGCGCGCCATGCAGGGCCGCGGCTTGGAACGGATTGGTGTAGGGGCTCTTGAAACGGTCTGCAGGGATCGCCGGGCGATCCACGGGCTCAGCGGTGGTGCGATCGATTTCCGTCACCGTATATTCAGCCGCGATCGCGCGCACATAGGGATTGTCGTTGGCGTTGACGATCTCCTTGCCGTGGCCAGGATTGCCCAGCACCGGCTTGACCCCCTCGTCCTGCCAATTGCGCGGGGCCACTGCCTGGAATGGCCCGCCAGGCTCACCAAGGTTGCGATAGCGCAGATGGTCCATCGCGTGGCAGGCTGAGCAGACCTGCTTGTACACCTGGAAGCCGCGCTGGACTTGAGCGCGATCAAACATACCGAACGGCCCGCCGTGCTCCCACTCCACTTCACGCGGATGCTTCACCTCGCCAGCGGCGAGCGCCGGCCCGGCTGTTGCGAAGGCCAAGCCAAGGGCGGCCGACGCGGCGATAAAGAAATGACGAACGCGCATCGATCAGAGCTCCTTGTCCGGTGCTGCAGCCGAGGCCTGTAGGGACGCCGCCCCGACCGATTTAGCGATCGTATCCGGCACTGCCCCTGGTTTCTCAACCAAACCAAGCACCGGCAGAATGACGAGGAAGAAGGCGAAATAATACAGGGTGAACACCTGGGCGAAGTTCGTCACCGTAAACTTGAAGGCGCCCAGATCGGCGACGACTTTATCCGGCGACTGCGCCCCCGCCCAGCCCAGGCACAGGCAGGCGATGAAGAAGACGAAGAAAAAGATCTTCGCCAGCGGACGATAGCGCATCGAGCGCACCTTCGAACTGTCGAGCCATGGCAGCACGAACAATACGGCAATCGCGCCAATCATCAGCAGGAAACCGCCGAGCTTGGAGTCGATTGGGCCAATATTGAAGTCGATCGCGCGCAGGATCGCGTAGAATGGCAGCAGATACCATTCCGGCACGATGTGCGCCGGCGTCACCAGCGGATTGGCCGGAATGAAGTTGTCCGGGTGGCCCAAGGCGTCAGGCAGATAGAACACAAAGACCGCAAACATCAGCATGAACACGCCGAGGGCGAACAGATCTTTCACGGTGGCGAAGGGCGTGAACGGCACGGTGTCCGACTTGTCCTTCACATCCACGCCGGCCGGATTGTTCTGACCGGTATGGTGCAGCGCCCACACATGCAAGATCACCACGCCAAAGATCACAAATGGCAGCAAATAATGGAGCGAGAAGAAGCGATTGAGGGTCGCATTGTCTATCGCAAAGCCGCCCATCAGCCATTGCTGGATCGGCGTCCCCACCAGCGGGATCGCGGTGAAGAAGTTGGTAATCACCGTGGCGCCCCAGAAGCTCATCTGGCCCCATGGCAGGACATAGCCGAGGAACGCGGTGGCCACCATCAGCAGATAAATCACGCAGCCCAGGATCCACAGCACCTCGCGCGGGGCCTTGTAGGACCCGTAATACAGGCCGCGGAACATGTGGATATAGACCGCCAGGAAGAACATCGACGCGCCAACCGAGTGGATGTTCTGGATCAGCCAGCCAAACGGCACGTCGCGGTCAATCCGCTGGACCGAAGCAAAAGCGCCGACAACCGATGGGTTGTAGTGCATCGCCAGCACGATCCCGGTGACGATCTGCGTGATCAGGCAGAAAGTCAGGATCGCGCCGAAGGTCCAGAAATAGTTGAGGTTGCGCGGCGTCGGATAGGCGACAAAGCTGTCGTGCATCATCCGCACGACGGGCAGGCGCGCGTCCAGCCACTTGGTGAAGCCGGTTTTTGGCTCGTAGGTTGATGGGCCGCTCATGGCGTCATTGCGCTCCAATTAGCCGATTTTGATCCGGGTGTCGGACATGAAGTCGTAGGGCGGAACGATCAGATTTTTCGGCGCCGGCCCCGACCGGATCCGCGCCGACGTGTCATAGACCGAGCCATGGCAGGCGCACAGCCAGCCGCCGAACTCGCCTCCGCCGAACGTGGGCACGCAGCCAAAGTGGGTGCAAGCGGCTTCCACCACCAGCCACTTTTCCTGGCCGGCTTTCACGCGGTCAGCGTCGGTTTGCGGGTCCTTCAGGGCCGCCCCATCGTCCGCGCGGGCGGCGTCAATCTGGGCCTGCGAGCGATGGCGCACAAACACCGGCTTGCCGCGCCAAAAGATCGTGATCTGCTGGCCCTCAAGTATGCCGCCGAGTTCTTGTTCGGTGGACGCCAAAGCCAGCGTGTCGGCGGCCGGGCTCATCTGGTTGATGAACGGCCAGACGACCGCGCCAACGCCCACAGCGCCCATGGCGCCGGTGGCGATATAGATGAAGTCGCGCCGGGACTTGCCGGGATCGGCGGAGTGGGCTGCGGTGTCTTGGGTCGCCGTTTGATCGGCCACGTCTACCCCCTGCTCAAAGACCGGCCGGCGGTAGGAGGCCGCCGACGGACAGACATGCGCCGCGGACGCGACGCAAAACACAGACATGCGCCGCGGACGCGACGCAAAACACAGACATGCGCCGCGGACGCGACGCAAAACACAGGCATGCGCCGCGGACGCGACGCAAAACACAGGCATGCGCCGCGGACGCGACGCAAAACACTTCGAAGTGCAACATAGAAGCAGCCGCCCCGCCGGCTGCGCGGCGCCTTGCCGCAGCCCCGAAAACGACGCACTTGCGCCTATGTCGCACATCTCAAGCAGCAGGGCTCTAACGTGCGTCTCGCCGCCTATCAACCTGACATCCCACAAAATCTCGGTGGTTTGATCCGCCTTTCGGCTTGCACCGGGGTTTTGCTGGAAATCATCGAGCCTTGTGGTTTTCCCTTGACGGACAAGGCTTTACGTCGATCCGCGATGGATTACGCAACGGTCATATCGCCGCTGCGGCGGCCATCACTTCCAGCCTTTGTCGCTGCGCCAGAACGCCGCGCCGGGCGCACGATTCTGATCGAGACCGACAGCGAGACCAGCCTCTATGATTTTGCCTTCGCTCCCACAGACACCTTGGTGGTGGGGCGCGAGAGCGCCGGGTCGCCGCCCGAGCTGCGCGCCGTCTGCGATGCGGTCGTGCGGATTCCGATGGCGGCCGGTCTGCGGTCATTGAATGTGGCGATGGCGGCCGGGATCGCAGTGTATGAGGCGTTGCGGCAAACCGGGCTTTCAGCCATCGGCGATTTGGGAGGACGGACATGAGCGAAGAGCTGACCCAGCGGAAAGCCCGCGCGCGCGCCTGGTTCGCAGACCTGCAAGGCCAAATCATCGCCGCGTTCGAGCAACTCGAAGATGAGGCCCCAGATCAGCTTTATCCCGGCAAGCCCGGCCGCTTTCAGCGCAAACCGTGGACGCGGGGCGACGACAGCCTCGACCTTGGCGGCGGCGTCGGCGGGCTGATGCGCGGACGGTTTTTTGAGAAGGTCGGCGTGCACTTCTCGGAGGTGTTTGGCGCGTTTCCAGCCGATTACGCCAAGCAGGTCCCTGGTGCGGCGGAAGACCCGCGCTTTTGGGCGTCGGGGATTTCGCTGATCGCCCATATGCGTAATCCCCATTGCCCGGCGGCGCACATGAACACGCGCATGATCGCGACAACGCAATGGTGGTTTGGCGGCGGCGGTGATCTCAACCCCACGCAGGCGTATCAGCGCGACCCCCATCATAAAGACGCCCACGCCTTCAAGGCGCCGTACAAAGCCGCCTGTGATGCGGCAAACCCGGATTATTTCCCGAAATATGAAAAGTGGTGCGACGAATATTTCTGGCTGCCGCACCGCCAGGAGCCGCGCGGGGTTGGCGGCATTTTCTACGATCATCACAACAGCGGCGACTGGGAGGCGGATTTCGCCTTTACCCAAGCGGTTGGACGCGCATTTCTTGCTGCGTTTCCGCCGCTGCTTCGCCAGTACATGCATCATCCGTGGACGGACGAAGAGCGCGAGGAGCAATTGATTCAGCGCGGGCGATATGTGGAGTACAATCTGCTCTACGACCGCGGCACAACCTTTGGCCTCAAGACCGGCGGCAATGTCGAAACGATTTTAAGCTCGATGCCGCCGGAGGCGAAATGGCCGTAAGGGGGCGGGCTGATGCGCGTCTTGACATTGGCCTGACGCCCCAATGTCTATTTCCACTCAAGGTTTATCGTCGGAAACTCAAGCATTTGAACACCCTTTTGAAAAAAGGGCGCTTGTATAGGCATTGTGACAGCTCTTTTGAGTGCGGCAATCATGCGGCTGTCATTGCGAATAAACATAGTCTCGGATGAATTGTCCGACGGACCGGAAGCGCTGAACGCGACCGGTTGAGCTTGATCGAAGCGCACCCGCACAGTGCAATCTTGGAACGAGGAACACTGTATCTATCCACTGCCATCAAGAGATCGGCGCGACGTGTTTTTGCAGCGTGTCACAACACGTCACGCTTTGCAAAAAACTTATAAATCAACAAAAATGTTGCCGCGCGCTGTCGTGCATGGTCTCATCATTTCGCTCGCGGCGCCCACCTGGCGCCCACCAAAATCGATTCAAAAAGCCATGCCAAACAAGCGTGTGAGCACCACCCATCTTACAAAGACGAGCGTTGACGATGCAACGCCTAGCGAAAAACGCTTTGAAATATGGGATTCTGAGCTGAGCGGCTTTGGATTGCGTGTCGAAACGTCAGGTCGCAAGCTCTTCATCGTGCGCTACCGCGCCGACGGCGGCGGACGCAACGCACCCAAGCGCTTGATGACAATTGGCGCCTACGGCGTTCTGACGCCAAAGGAAGCGCGCGATGAAGCGGCCAAGATTTTGGGCGCGGTCGCCACCGGCGGCGATCCTGCTGGCGACCTTCGTCGCAAGCGCCAGGATCTGACCGTGTCGGAATTGTGCGACCTCTATTTGAAAGAAGCCTGCGTCGCCAAGTAGCCATCGACCAAGGCCGTCGAGGCCGGGCGGATCGCTTGGCACATGAAACCGCTGCTCGGCGCCAAGCGGCTCTCGTCTGTCCGTCAAAGCGACGTGCTCTGGTTCATGCGTCAGGTCGCCGAGGGCAAGACCAGGACCGATGTGAAGACCAAGCCTCGTGGGCAGGCGATCGTTCGCGGCGGGCAAGGCACCGCATCCCGGACCGTAGTTCAGCTCAGCGCAATGTTTAGTTACGCGGTTCGCGAAGGCGTGATGGAGTCAAATCCCGCACGGGGGATCAAGCGCTGGAAGGACGGCAAACGCGAACGCTATTTGAGTGAAGAAGAATTGCGGCGGCTCGGAAAGGCCATAAGCGAGATTGAGGAGGCCGGCGGCAATCGCAAGGCTACGGCGATCATCCGTATGCTTGCCCTAACCGGGGCGCGAAAGAGCGAAATCCTCAAACTCAAATGGTCAGAGGTGGACTTCGATCGCGGCTTCCTGCGGCTTGGCGATTCAAAGACTGGCGCCAAAGCCGTGCCCATCGGCAAGTCTGCCCTCGCCATCCTTGCTGACCAGCCGCGACTGGCAGGCTCGGAGTACGTTTTCCCTGCCGACAAGCTCGGCCGCAAAGGTATGGAGCGCTCGTACTTTCAGGGCATCGAAGCGTTTTGGCAGGATATGCGCAAGAAGTCAGATCTTGAAGGCGTGCGCCTACACGACCTTCGACACACGGCCGCCAGTATCGCTGTCGCCGATGGCGCTTCGCTTCCAGTCATCGGGAAGATACTCGGGCATGCCGATACAAAGACCACCCAGCGCTACGCGCATCTGTCCGACACACCGGTTCGCGCCGCCGTCGAGCGGTTGGCGGGGCGTATCGACGATGCGCTTTCCGACACCGCAACCCCGCAGACGGGAGTTGTCGAACTCGGCCCCCTGAGCACTCAACCGTTGCGACCCCGCCCACGCTCGTTTGAAGGCTGGCGCCCAGCGCCTCGCCGCGTACGTCGCTAGCCCTCCAGAGTGTTTGAGCCGCGCCCAAGCTCAGCGCGCATTGCAATGGACCGCAGCCGTCGAACGTTGGTTTGACTGGTCAAACGGCATCCTCATGCTCTCGAAATGCTTGGATGCTAAGCAATGATCTTTAGCGCCGAGCATGGCGTCTGGAAGGAGTT
The DNA here is from genome assembly GCA_044356795.1 of Caulobacterales bacterium. Taxonomy (GTDB): domain Bacteria; phylum Pseudomonadota; class Alphaproteobacteria; order Caulobacterales; family Aquidulcibacteraceae; genus JBIKVO01. The sequence continues at coordinate 11,677 of JBIKVO010000008.1, read as the reverse complement.
GGACTCGAAATCGGAAAGGACACAAGCGCACCTGAATACAAAGTCCGGACGTCAGGTTCCGATCGTCGTTACGCGCTATACTGCAGACCGGATCGATTTGAGAAACTCAACCTCCTCCGGGTGCCTATGCAGAATTTCGATCAAGGCCACCGCCGCATCGCTCGGTGGCATCACGCCGCTCTCATATTTTTGGAACGCACGCCTGCCGCCGCCGATCAGTCGGCCAGCTTCCTCCTGCGTCAGCTTGAGCCGCTTACGGACTTTGCGCACATGGGCTGCGTAGGCCGCTTTCAGTTCCTGAAACACGCGGTCAGATTCGGCCAGATCAGCGCCGGAATGGATTGAGTCGCTTTGGTCATCGGGATACCAGCCCGGCAAATTGACCACCTTCGTCATTGAGCCGAACTTCACCGTCTGCGGACGCGCACCGCGCCGCAGCGTCTTGCCGGTCTCGGGATGAATGCGCGTCTTAGTCATTTCCGACCTCTTTGAATGAAGTGAGCGCGACGTCGATCAACGTCTCGCCCGCGAACTTCAGATACAATCGCCTGCCGTCCCACAGCATGTTGTAGATGTCGTGCCATACCTTTGAGTTGGGCGGGCTGTGCGCCGTCTCCGACTTGATAAAATCGCCAAGTTCCAAATCCCGCACAGCCTCGACAATGTCATCCAGCGAATAACCCAAAGCACGCGCGCCTTCGACAGCAGCGCGCGTGATCTCCAAGGTCTCGACCCGTGCGAATTTTGCTTGAACCGCCGCCAGATCGTGGTGCGCCCTTCGCTTTATCGCCATGGCCACATACACCTTGAAGGTTTATTTTTCAAGTCGGCCCCAGACTGAATCTGCCTGGCGTCGCCTAGCCCGTAGTGAGCCGAATCGGCCCGAAACCGACCTGCGTTGTCGTTCGCCGGAAAACAATAGCGGGACTTTGCTTACCGCGTTTCCCGGCCGTACTCGCTGGTCGAGCCGTGGGTGCGCTTGCCCGCCCATTCGTCGAGAACGCGGTCGTTGTAACGCACCAAGCGCGGGCCGTACTTGACGAATGGCGGGCCTTCGCCGGTGACGCGCCAGCGATTCAGCGTGTGCTTGGAGATTTCAAGCGCGTGGCGGCTTCTTCAACAGCAAGAGCCCGCTCCAAAAAGAGGTGTTTGATTTCAGCGACTTATGATTCTGTTGGTTTGCGAACTAACAGGAGATCACGATGCCTTGGACTGAAACCATACGGCCACAATATGAGCGCGATTGTTCTTGCTGCGCAAGCGACATGACGGATGCGGAGTGGGCTTTGATCGCGCCTCACTTGCCTCCAGCGAAGGACCTCGGCCGTCCTCGCAAGACCGACCTTCGAGAGGTCGTCAGTTTCCACTTCTTCTGTTCGAGGGCCTCAGGGGTCACCAGACTGTCTCCGCAGTTCGAGCAAGACAGTCGTGGAGCTTGCCTCCCTTGCGGCAAGTCTTGCCCCCACAATCAGGACATGACGGTCATGGGAGCTCTCGATTTGGCGGATCCCTTGGATTGATTACTTTGAGGGGAGATTGATTACTTTGAAGGGGACGCTCAGTGTGCGCCTATTCCGACCAAGTGGGCGTCGGCTGGCCGAAAAGACGCGCGCCAGTGCGGTGAACGGTGACGCAAGAGTTGTGAGCAATTTGGGTTTGCATGTTTGTTGAGCGAAAATGGTCATGTGACTTCGGATTTATAGTGTAGAACAAGCTATGACAGACACGATTGCTTCGCCCCGCCGCTCGCTGCCTCGCGATATCGCCGTATTCACCGTCTTTTTGATCATCGCGTTCGGGTTTGCAGCGCTCGCGTCGGCTGCTCCCAGCGGCGAGGAAAGCCCGTGGTTTCGAACGTTGAACAAGCCGCCGATCTTTCCACCATCGATCGTGTTTCCACTGGTGTGGACGCCGCTTTATGTCCTGATGCCGGTTGCGCTGTTTCTGGTCTATCGCCGCACGGGTTTCACCACGGCGTTCGCGCTTCCGGCGATTTTGTGGGGCGCACAATTGGTGTTGAACGCCGCATGGACCTGGCTGTTCTTCGCGGCGGAACGGCCATGGTTTGCGCTTGCTGAAATCATCATCTTGTGGGGCGTCATTTTGGCCATGATCCTGGCGTTTTGGCGCGTTCGGCCTTTGGCTGGCCTGCTGATGACGCCCTATCTGGCGTGGGTCAGTTTTGCAGCGCTGTTGAACGGCTGGTTTGCGATCATCAATTGATTGAAATGCGCGGCCAAAACGCGGATGATCGATGCGCTTCAGGAGGGTCCCCATGCGCGCAGTCCATTCATTCGCACTCGCCATCAGCCTCGCGGCCATCGCCGCCGCCTGCGCCCCGCAACCCGCCGCAGAAGCACCGTCACCGGCAGGCAAGGCCATCATCGTGGAAAAACCCGGCGTCAACACCGCTCTTCCCGCCCCGGCCGTGCCGGGGGCCGTCACGCGTATTCGCGCCGCCGACGCGGGCAAGACGATCACCGTCTCGGTGGGCGAAACCTTCCAGATCGAACTCGTCGGCGTGCCGACAGCCGGCTATCTGTGGGCGCCCAAAGCAACGCCGGCTTTCCTGGAAAAGACCGCCGAAATCGGCGGGGCCACCACCACAGCCCAGCGCCAACCCGGCTTTGCCGGCGGCAATCACTGGGAGGTGTTTGCATTCCGCGCAACAGCGACCGGCACTGGCGTCGTGCAGTTGGAACAGCGCCGCCCGTGGGAGAAGACCGAACCGCCGTCCAATAGCTTTTCGGTGACGATCACCGCGCGATAAAGATCATCGCCTCATCATGATCGCCATGTGACAGACTGTTGAGCGCCACTCAACCGGCGCGGAAGCGGCTGAAATACGCCATATCCAGCGCAAGAAACGCGACGACCCACAACACCGCCGCAAGCATCGTCGTCCAGATCAGCTTCTTGCCAAGCTCCGGCTTTACCGGCGCGCCGGCATCGTGGCCGGCCGTGTCCCTCACGCCGCCCTCATGCAGACTGCGCACGCCAATCGGCAGCACCATGAACAGGCTGATCCACCAAATGATCACATAAATCGCCGCGCCCATCATCGGATCCATGGCGGTTCTCCTTTCGACTTCAGATCAATGATCCTTCGGCGTTTCCATCAGTTCGATCAGTACGCCGTTGGAGTTTTTCGGATGCACGAAGATGATCAGCGTTCCGTGCGCGCCGATTCGCGGCTCGCCCAGCACGGTCGCGCCGCGCGCCCTCATGGCGTCCCGCGCGGCATAGATGTCGGCCACCTCAAAGCAGACATGATGCTGGCCGCCGAGCGGGTTTTTCTCCAAGAATTTCAGGATCGGCGAGCTTTCGCCCAGCGGCTCGATCAACTCGATCTGGCTGTTTGGGACATTCACGAACGCCACTTTCACGCCCTGCTCGGGCATGTCGCGGGTTTCGGTGATATCGGCGTCGGTGACGCCGTACAGATCGCGATAGGTTTGCTTTGCCGCTTCGATCGACGGCACCGCAACGCCCACATGATTCAACCGGCCGATCATTTTAGCCTCCATCACACCTGCAAAATCAAAACATCCACATAGGGCCGCTTGCCCCAGATCTTTTCCGCCGCCTTGCGCACGCTTTTGACGATCGCCGCTTCGGCCATGTCTTCATCGCGGCGCGCATCGACGCTTAGACGGTCAAACGCCATTTCCGCCGCCCGTGCGAGGTCGGCGACGGTTTCGTCGAGGTCTTCGTCATCGATCACCGACAGGCCGCGCAGCTTCACATCAGGACCGGAAACAATTGCACCTTTTTTGCCCATCGCAATCGCGATCGAGATGTGCCCATCTTCTCCCAGGCGACGGCGATCCTTGATCGCGTCATCGTCTTCTTCCACCAACAAATCGCCATCCACAACCAGGCGTCCGGACGGCACTTCGTCGATTACCTGCGCAGGCCCCGGCGCGAGGCGCACGAGATCGCCATTGCGCGGCGCAATAGCCTCGGGAACCTGCAATGCGCGCGCCAGCTTTGCGTGCTCCAACAAGTGGCGGCGCTCCCCATGCACTGGAACAGCGATGCGCGGGCGCGCCCACTGATACATTTGCTTGAGTTCATCGCGCGCTGGATGCCCGGAAACATGGATCGGCCAATCGCGATCGGTAATCACTTCCACGCCGCGATCGGCGAGTTGATTATACAACGCATGAATCGGCAATTCGTTGCCGGGGATCACGCGCGAAGAAAAGATCACGCAATCGCCGGGGCCAAGCGTCACCTGGCGATGATCACCGTGCGCAATGCGGGTCAACGCGGCTTTGGGTTCGCCTTGACTGCCCGTGCACAGATACATCACGCGGTTGGGCGGCAGCCGCGACGCCTCCTCCTCGCTTAAAATTCTCGGCGCATCCGCCAACAAACCAACACTGCGCGCAGCCGCTGCAATGCGATGCATTGACCGGCCAACCAGGCAAATGTCGCGGCCAGCATCGCGGCCAGCCATCATCGCGCTTTCCAAACGCGCGACATTAGAGGCAAAACACGCCACCGCCACTTTTCCCGCTTTGGTGGCGATCAGATCGGCAAGCTGTCGGCGCACATCGCCTTCCGATCCCGTGTGGCCATCCACAAAAACATTCGTGCTGTCGCATACCATCGCCAGCACGCCATCGTCCGACAGCGCACGCACCGCTGCTGCATCCGTCACCGCGCCGATCAAGGGGTCGGGATCGATTTTCCAATCACCGGTGTGCCACACCACGCCCAGCGGCGTGCGGATCGCAAGGCCGTTCGGCTCGGGGATCGAGTGCGTCAATGTGATGAGTTCAACCTTGAACGGCCCCAAATCAATCACGCCGCCCACCGCGGTTTCGGTAATCCGCGCACGGGCCTCAAGACCAGCTTCACGGAGTTTCTCGCGCACCAGATATGCCGTGAACGGCGTTGCATAAATCGGCGCCTTGATCTTCGGCCACAGATGGCCGATCGCACCGATGTGATCTTCGTGGGCGTGCGTGAGGATGATGCCGAGAATATTTTGATCTTCCAGATACACAGGATCGGGCAGGATCAGATCAATGCCGGGCATGGTTTGGCCGGCGAATGTCACGCCCATATCGGCGATGATCCATTCGCGCGCCTCCGGCGGGCCATAGCCGTAGGCATTGAGATTCATGCCGATTTCACCGGCCCCGCCGAGCGGCAAGAACACCAGTTCGTCATCGTCGCGCGCCGGTCTCACAACACACCCCCATTGCGACGGTAGATTTCCAAAAGGCCGCGCGCTGTCACATCCTCATCGAATACATCGATGGTGCGCGAGGCGCCTTGAAACAGCGACGCGACGCCGCCCGTCGCGATCACCTTGATCGGGGCGCCAAGGCGCGGCTCTTCTTCTGCCTTCAAACGGGTGACGAGGCCGTCGATCAATTCGATATAACCGAAATAGACGCCAGACTGCATCGCATGCACCGTATTCTTTCCCAAGGCGCGGCCTTGCGGCGGACGGCGGATTTCCACCCGCGGCAAGCGCGCCGCCGCCGTGTGCAACGCCTGCAAGCTCAAATTGATGCCTGGCGCGATGATCACGCCCTCCAGCGCCCCATCACCCGCCACAACATCGAACGTGGTGGCCGTGCCGCTATCGATCACGATACACGGCCCGCCATGCGCGATGTAAGCGCCCACCGCATTGACCAGCCGATCGGCGCCGGCTTCGCGCGGATTGTCGATCCGCAAAGCGATGCCCACCTGCACGCCATCTTCCCCGATCACCAGCGGCTCCACATTGGCGTAGCGGCGGGCCAGATTGCGCAGATTGAACAAGGCCTGCGGCACCACGGTCGAGATAATCACCGCCGTGACATGCGACAGCGCCAGCCCGGAAAACTGCATCAGGCTGTCCAGCCAAGGGGCATATTCATCGGCGGTGCGTGCAGCCTCCGTCGATGTGCGCCAGTGCCCGCGCCATGTCTGCCCGTCAAACAGTGCGAACTTGGTATTGGTATTGCCGACATCAATAGCGAGAAGCATCGCGAGGTCCTGGTTAGGTCGTTAGGCAGAGAAATAGACTTCGCCCGCCGAAATCGAGCGGATGCGCCCATCCGGCGTCTCAATCGTCAAAGCGCCGTCCGGGGCGAGATCCAAGGCGAGGCCGGCGATGGTCTCAGCGCCCAGTTGCGCGCGCACCGGCCTTCCCAGGCCGTAGGCGCGGGCGAGCCAGCGAGCACGGATGCTGGAAAAACCGTCTATGATGAGGGCGTGGGCCGCCTGCGCCGTCGCACGGCGAATGGCGGCGCGAACAGCGCCTGCGTCCGCTGCGATCGCCTGCGCCCTCAGGCTGGCGATAGGCGTATCCAGGCCCTCCGGCGCGCTGACCACATTCACGCCGATGCCCAGCGCAAACCACCAGCGCCCCGCCTCCAGCGCGCCGGACTCCAGCAAAATCCCGCATAGCTTGGCGCCGTCGATCAACACGTCATTGGGCCATTTCAACGCCGTGACCGCGCGGCCCGCCTGCTGATCAACCACATCAGCAACCGCCACGGCTGCAGCAAAGCCCAGCAAGGCGATATCGGCCAGGGGGCGATCCGTCGCGCCCAGATAGGTCATGAAAACATTGCCCGGCTGCGACAGCCAGGCCCGCCCGCGCCGCCCGCGACCGGCCGTTTGCACGCCGGCTTCCAGCCAGCAGGGCGCCCATGCGCCGGACCGGACAAGCCGCGCCGCCGCCTCATTGGTCGAGTCCGTGACGTCAAACCAAACACAGGCGGCGTTCTGATCAATCACGGCGGCGCTGGCGCCGCGGCGCCTGACAGCGTCGCCACCGGGAAGCTGGATTGGGCCGCGAAATTCGCCCAGCCTTCAACATAGCCAATCCCGACAAACAGCACCGGAAAACACAGGACCGCACCGATCACCGCTGTTGCAATCACGATCGGGCTCGCGCGTTGGAAATGCACCGTCGGTTGCGCCATCCACATCACGCGAATGATGTTGAGATAATAGGCTGCCGCCGCCACCGTCGCGATCGCGGCAATCACCACGAGCCACAACAGGCCTGCGTTCCAGGCGGCGCTAAAGGCAAACCATTTGCCCCAAAATCCCGCGACCGGCGGAATACCGGCGATGGAGAACATCAGCACCGTCATTGCCGTCGCCATCCAGGGCTTGCGCTGCGCGACGCCGGCCAGATCGTCGATGGTTTCCACCATACCGTCCTCGCGACGCATCGCCAGGATCAGGGCGAAAATGCCGATCGTGGTGGGCAGATAGATGGTCATATAGATCAAGGCCGCGGCCGCCCCCGCCTGCCCGCCCGCACTGATCGCCAGCAGCGCAAAGCCCATATTGGCGATTGAGCTGTAGGCCATCAGGCGTTTGAGATTGGTCTGCGCCAGCGCGATGATGGTGCCGATCACCAGCGACATCGCCGCGATCACCATCGTCACCTGTTGCCATTGCGGCGTCAGCGCGGCGAACGGATCGAACAGCAGGCGCGCAAGCAGCGCGACCGCGGCCAGCTTTGGCGCGGCCGCAAACAAGGCCGCGACCGGCGTTGGCGCGCCTTCGTAAACGTCCGGCGTCCACATATGGAAGGGCGCTGCGGCAAGCTTGAACGCAAGGCCGCAAATCATGAACACCAGGCCAAAGATCAGGCCCACATTGGCCCCGCCGCCAGCCTGCGCGGCCAGCCCTATAGCGTCAAACTGCACCGATCCGGCAAAGCCATAGACCAGCGATGCGCCGTACAGCAGCAGGCCCGACGATAACGCGCCCAGCACAAAGTATTTCAGACCCGCTTCCGACGATCGGCTCTCATCGCGCCGCCATGCCGCCATCACATAAGCGGACAGGGACTGAAGCTCCACGCCCATATAAAGCGTGATCAGATCATGCGACGACGCCATGATGAACATGCCAAGCACGGCCAGGATGGTGAGGATCGCAAATTCGTACCGGCGATCATTGTCGCGGGCGAAAAAGTCCTGCCCCAGCATCAAGGTGAAGGCGGCGGAAAACGCGATCACGGCCTTGGCGTAGGCGGAAAATGCATCGACCTGCAGCGCGCCGAAAAACACCACGGCTGGTGCGACTTGCGCGTCCATCAGCGCAAATCCACCAGCGACAAACAAGGCCAGCGCGCCCAGCGACCCGATCAGGCCGGTGGCGCGATTGCCGAACATGGCGCCAAGCAGCGTCGCCCCCAGCGCAAAACCCGCCAGCGTCAATTCGGGCCGGATAAAGCCAAGATCGCGCAGCAAAAGCGCGGTCAATTCTGGCGTCGAGAGATCCGCCGGGTTCATCGCTGCGCTAGCCCCAAAAGATTGAACTGAGTGACGATGGCGTCAGCGACTGGCGCGGTGAAATCGAGCGCGATCATCGGCGCCACACCCAAAATCAGCAACGCCGCCGCAAGCGGAAGAAACATCGTCCATTCGCGCCCATCGAGATCCTGGATATCAGCCAGCTTGGGATTATCCAGCGGGCCAAAAATCACTTTGCGCGTCAGCGTCAACGCATAGACCGCCGACAGGATCACCCCGGTTGTCGCCCCGGCCGCCACCCACGCATTGACCTGAAATGCGCCCGTCATGGTGAGGATTTCACCGACAAAGCCCGATGTCAGGGGCAGCCCCACATTGCCCATCGTGAACAGGACAAAGATGGCGGCGTAAACCGGCATGCGATGCACCAGCCCGCCATAGAACGCGATTTCGCGCGTGTGCATCCGATCGTAAATGACGCCGACACACAGAAACAAGGCGCCCGAAATCACCCCGTGCGACAGCATTTGGAAGATCGCGCCCTGCACGCCGGCTTCGTTGCCGGCGAAGATGCCCATCGTCACAAAACCCATATGAGCGACCGAGGAATAGGCAATCAGCTTTTTGATGTCGGTCTGCCGGAACGCGACGAGTGAGGCATAGATGATCGCCACAACACTCAATCCGAACACCAAAGGCGCAAAAAACGCACTCGCATCTGGGAACATCGGCAGCGAAAAGCGCAGGAAGCCGTAGCCGCCCAGCTTCAACAGCACACCTGCCAGAATGACCGATCCCGCCGTCGGCGCTTCAACGTGAGCATCCGGCAGCCACGTATGCACCGGCCACATCGGCATCTTGACGGCAAACGACGCAAAGAACGCCAACCACAGCCATGTCTGCAGATCGGTGTTGAACCCGACCGTTTGCGCATACGCCGTCAAGTCCGGGATGCTGGTGGTCTTGGCGATCAACGCCATGGCGACAATCGCCACCAGCATCAGAATCGATCCCAGCAGCGTGTACAAGAAGAATTTGAAGGCGGCATAGACGCGCCGTTTGCCGCCCCACACCCCGATCAGAATGAACATCGGGATCAGACCGCCTTCAAAGAAGGCATAAAACAGCACGATGTCCTGGGCACAGAACACGCCAAGCATCAGCGCGTGCAGCACCAGGAACAAGATCATATAGGCGCTGACCTGCTTATCGATGCTGCGACTGGCCAGAATGCACAGCGGCATCAAGAAATTGGTCAACAGCAGCAGCGCCATCGAGAGGCTGTCGACGCCCATGAAATAATGGATCGTCGACACCCATGGGACTTTCTCGACGAGCTGCAGCGCGGTGTTCGCGCCGTCAAACAGCGACAGCGCGTAAATATTCACCGCCAGCGTCGCAAGCGTCACGATCAAGGCGATCGTGCGCACGCCATTGTCGAGGCTTTCACCTTCGCCGCGCGTCATCCAGCGGGCCAGCAGGATCAACAGCGCGCCCGCCATCGGCAGGAACGTCATGACCGACAAAATCGGAAAGCCCGCCGCGTTCGAGAGGGCAAGGCCTGCGTCAACCGGCGTCATTGCGGCGCCCCCTGCGTGGCGACCCACAGCGCATAAGCCCCAAAGCCCACCGCCGCAATCAGCATCAAGAAGCTGTAGTGATAGACAAAGCCGGTTTGGGTTTTGCGCATGAAGCGCGCGCCGGCTTTGGCGCTGGCCGCGACGCCATCCGGGCCCAGACCATCGATTACTTTTTGATCGACGATCTTCCAAAAGAAATCGCCGATGGCGCGGGCCGGCTTGATAAACAGATAGTCGTACAATTCATCAAAATACCATTTGCGCGCGAGGAACGCGTTGATGGGGCCCGTCGCCTTCGCGATCATCGCGCCCAAATCCTGGCGAAATCCGTAAATCAGCACGGCGCCGACAAAGCCCAACACCGTCACGATCACCGGCGCCCAGAGCACCCAGGTGGGGAAGTCGTGCGGGTGATATTCCGCGTTCGCAATCACTCCGCCCCAGAAGCTCTCCATGCCTTTGCCAATGAAGTACGGATAGAAGAACCAGCCCGCCAACACCGCGCCGACCGCCAAGACAAACAGCGGGATCAGCATCACCAGCGGGCTTTCATGCGCCGGCGCGATCCCGGGCTTTTCCTGGACATGATGATGATCATGATTGGCGTGGCCATGATCATCTGTATGGCGATCACCATGGCCGTGGGCTGCGGCCTGATCATCATGAGGGGGATGGGGGTTGGGCCGGAATGTGCCCTCAAACGTCATGAACATCAGGCGCCAGGAATAAAAGCTGGTCAACAGCGCAGCCGAAATCCCCATCCAAAACGCGAATTCCGCAAAGTAGCGCCCGTGGGCGATTTCCCCATATGCCGCCTCAATCGCGGCGTCTTTTGAATAAAAGCCCGCAAAGCCGATCTTGAAACCTTCCAACGGCAGGCCAAACCCGATCAGCGCCAGCGTGCCGATCAGCATCATCGCCCAGGTCAAGCGCATTTTGGGGCGAACGCCGCCCATATAGCGCATGTCTTGTTCATGATGCAGGCCGTGGATCACGCTGCCGGCGCCCAAAAACAACAGCGCCTTGAAAAAGGCGTGCGTGAACAGGTGGAACATCGCAGCGCCGTAAGCGCCCACCCCGGCGGCGAAAAACATATAGCCCAGCTGCGAGCACGTCGAATATGCGATCACCCGCTTGATATCGTTCTGCGCCAGGCCAACGGTGGCGGCGTAAATCGCCGTCACCGCGCCAACCAGCGTGATCATCCCTGCAGCGATCGGCGCCATTTCGTACAGGTCCGAGCAGCGGCACACCATCACCACCCCGGCGGTGACCATCGTCGCGGCATGGATCAGCGCGGACACCGGCGTTGGGCCCTCCATCGCGTCCGGCAGCCACACATGCAGAAAGAATTGCGCGCTTTTGCCCATCGCGCCGATGAACAGCAGCACGCCGATCACCTCCAGCGCCGGCGCCTGAAACAGCACCAGATCCAGCACAGTCTGTGCGTGCTGCGCGAGTTGGCCTTCCACCAAAACGCCATTCACCATGCCGTCAAACAGCGCCACATCCCCCGGCGCTGCGGGGAAAAACTGGATCGTGCCGACAACGAAATAGCAGGCCATGATCCCCAGCGCGAAGCCGAAATCGCCGACACGATTGACGACAAACGCCTTGATCGCGGCGTCATTGGCGCTGCGCTTGTGATACCAGAACCCGATCAGCAGATAGGACGCAACGCCCACCCCTTCCCAGCCCACAAACATCTGCAGAAAATCGTTCGCGGTCACCAGCGTCAGCATCGAGAAGGTGAAAAAGCTGAGATAGCTGAAGAAGCGCGCGCGATGCCGATCTTGCGCCATATAGCCCCAGCTATAGAGGTGCACGAGGAACGACACGCTGGTCACCACCACCAGCATGATCGCCGACAGC
>JBIKVO010000214.1:0-5570 GCA_044356795.1 Caulobacterales bacterium | reverse complement strand
CAGCGCGTGCGCTTTGGGGGCCATCCCGAAAAATCGGCGTCCCAATAATATTCAATAATATTCAATAATATTCAATAATTCCCAGTAATCCCTGCTAATATCCTATAGCGTAGGCCCAAGCCACTCAGACTGCGCCCATTCCGACGCAACGCCTTCACAGCCTCAAAGGCCTTGCCGCAAATTCGCCAACGCCGCAGACGGTCGCTGAGACCGCCACAGATCTGCTGGCCCACGCATCGGCTCCAGCGGGCGGGCATTCTTGCATGCCCGCTTTATCAATGGTGGCCGCGTCTATCATCACCGCGTCTATCATCACCGCGTCTATCATCACCGCGTCTATCATCACCGCGTCTATCATCACCGCGTCTATCATCACCGCGTCTATCATCGCCGCGCGCTTAGATCCATGCAGGTCAATCTCTTGCACGGCCGCGCGCGCCCGTCGATCGCTGAATTCGCGCGATCGGGCTTTGGGCCATGGCCGATCCGATGGAAGCCGATCTGCAGGCCCAAACGTTTGATTGAGCGCGCGTGTCCTGAGCGGCGAACCGGTATCCGATCGGCCTGAAAGCGCGCGCGCATCACGCCGACCCGCCGTCCGCACGCCCCGCCTCAATTCACCTTTGTCGGCGGTGTTGGCGCGAACGCATCCGGCAGCGGCGCCACCGGCAACCCCTCATCGGCGAGGGCCTTTGCTTCCGCGATGCTGGTCTGCCCCCAGATCGGTCGATCGGGCGCTTCGCCGTCATGGATCGCGCGCGCTTCATCGGCAAAACGCTCTCCGACATGCTCGAAATTATCGCGCACATGGGCGCGCACCTTGGCCGCGATCGCGGCAAGATCGTGCGCACCGCGATCCCGCCGCGCCACCGCCGGCGCCATCACCGCGCGGCGCACCTGCCCGCTGCCGCAAACCGGGCACGGCACGAGATGCTCGGCCTCCTGGCGCTCATAATCGGCGCTGGAGGAGAACCAGCCTTCAAACTCGTGGTCTTGATCGCAAAGGAGTTGATACCGAACCAATACAAACCTCAATCTCATCACGCGCGCCGGATCGTGCGAACCGCCCGCATTCCCATCGCCGGCACGCTCATCACCCGTCACGCGGCGTGGGTGGCGCGAACATGACATCATGCTTCAAGGCCGGGATCTTGGCGCGCGCCTCTTGCACATGGGCAAGATTCAGCGTCGCCATGATCACGCCGGGCGCGTCGTCGTCGGCGCGCGCCAACACATCGCCCCAGGGTCCGACGATCAGGCTATGGCCATATGTGCTGCGTCCGTCCTCATGCACGCCGCCTTGAGCAGGCGCGACAACAAAACTGCCCGTCTCGATGGCGCGCGCGCGCAACAGCGTTTCCCAATGCGCCTGGCCGGTGGGCACGGTGAAGGCGGATGGCACAAACAAGATCTCCGCCCCCGCCTGCGCCAGCGCACGATAGAGCGCAGCAAAGCGCAGATCGTAACAGATTGTCAGCCCCAGGCGGGCGCCCATCGGGCCTTCCGCCAGCACCGCCTTGGCGCCGGGCTGGACGGCTTCGCTTTCGCGGTAGACCTCACCGCCGCCCAACTGCACATCAAACAAATGGATCTTGTCATAGACGGCGCGCGGCTTGCCATCCGGGGCAAACAGGATCGACCGGTTGAACACCTTGTCCGGGCCGGCCAAACGCGGCGTTGATCCCAGCAAAAGCCACACACCGTTTTCTTCCGCCAAACGGCCCCAGGCGCGATCCTCAATCTTGGGATCAGCGCTATCCAACGCCTTGAACAATCGCGGCCGATCGCGATCCAGGCGCGTGGTATTTTCCGGCGTCGCCACCAGACGCGCGCCCTGCGCCGCCGCCAGCCGGATCAGGGCGGCCGCGGCCTCGCGGTTAGCCTGCGGATCAAGGCCAGACCGCATCTGAAGCGCCGCGATCGCCAACGTCACGGCGTGGTCGCGGCGGCAAGCAAGGGATCCAGCCCGCCGCGCGCGTCCAGCGCATGCAGGTCATCGCAGCCGCCGACATGGGCGTCGCCGATGAAGATTTGCGGGAAGGTCCGCCGGCCGGAGCGGGCGATCATTTCCTCTTTGCGGGCAGGATCATGGCCGGCCTTGATCTCTTTCACCCGCACCCCCTTGCGCGCCAAAAGCGCCAAAGCGCGGTCGCAATAGGGACAAAACGCCGTAGTATATATCGTGACAGCGGTCATCCGGATATGTCCTTCCGTATCGCACCTGCGACAAGATCGTTCGTTTGTGTCGCGTGGGCAAGGGTCAACACGGAAACGCGAGCGGCGACGCCTGCTTTCAGGGCACGGGCGCGGGCGAATGCGGTGGCGCCGGCGGTAAAGACATCGTCCACCAGAAGGACGGCGCGGCCCCGCAACCAGCCCGAAGCGGCCCTTGAGCAGCCGTTGAACGCCGCAAGCATTGCGCCGCCGCCCGGCCGGCCTCAGCAAGCCAGGCGGCCCGATTGAACCGGCGCTCGGCGAGGCGGGTCCCATGCAGCGGGGCCAGCGTGATCAGACAATCGCGCAGGTCCAGATCGCCGCCCGCCGCCGCCCTCCAGCGCGCGAACACCAAAGCCCATCGCGCCGGCCGGAGCGCCTCAAATCCTGCACCAGCGTGCAGGCGGCGTTGGTATAAGCAAGGGCGGCGCGGGCGGCGTCAAAGTCGGGCAGATGCTGGAGACAGGCGCCGCGACCGCCCCTGTTGCAGCCCCTGTTACAATCGACCGCGCGGCAAACTGCGCTGGATCAATCCGGCCCGGCGCCTGCGTTGGCGCATCGTCCCAAAGCGAGACTGGCGGGGACACGAAATCCATCACCCCGCGCAACATCGCCCGCCGCCATTTCCCAACAAGCGTGTCTGCGCCATATCACCGGACATGAGCGATCCTGCGACGCTGTTCGACCCGCAACGAAAACGCCTGCAGCGCGCGCGCGCCGCAGCGCGCTTTGCGGCGCACGATTTCCTGGTTCAGCATGTGTGTCGCGATCTGGCCGATCGGCTGGAGGCGATCCATCGCCACTTCCCGCGCGCCCTGGTCTTGGGCGATGCGGGCGTGTTCCCCGCCGTGCTCGCCGAACGGCCGCAGCTGAGCGCCAAGATCGGCGCCATCGTGCGCGCCGATACGGTGGCGGCGTTCAAGCCCGACATCGTGATCGAGCCGGAAACCTGGCCCTTCGCGGACACGGCTTTTGATCTCGTGATTTCGGTTTTGCAGCTGCATTGGATCAATGATGCGCCGGGCGCGATGATCCAGATGCGGCGCGCGCTGCGGCCAGATGGCCTGTGCATGGCGGCGTTTTTTGGCGAAGGCACTTTGAGCGGCTGGCGCGATAGTCTCTTGGCCGCTGAAACCTTGGCCCGCGGCGGGGCCGGTTTGCGCATCGCGCCGATGGCCAGCGTGCAGGATGGCGCCGCCCTGTTGCAGCGCGCGGGATTTGCATTGCCGGTGGCCGATGTCGATCGGATCATAGTGCGGTATCGCGATCCTTTGCGGCTGGTGTCGGATTTGCGCGGCATGGGCGAGAGCGCGGCCTTCACCGACGCCGCACCGCCGCTGACGCGCACGATCCTGGCGCACGCGCTGGCCCGCTATCAAGGCGCCCACGCCGATGCCGAAGGTCGCACCTTGGCGAATTTTGACGTGATTACCGCCACCGGATGGGCGCCGCACCAAAGCCAGCAAAAACCGCTGGCGCCGGGCTCGGCCAAGGCGCGTTTGGCGGATGCGCTGGGCGTGACTGAGCGATCGGCGGGGGAAACGGCGGGCGGTTAATCCGCCCGCGCCAGTCCGTGCTTCTCGCCATCCCAGGCAGCCCGCCACCGGGAGCGGGCCGCGGCCAGCGGCAACGCCGCATACAGATGCGGAAACAGCGCCCCCCCGCGCGACGGCTCCCATACCAAAGCGGGCCCCAAAGCGTCAGGATCAAAGCCGATCACCACCAGCCCCGCCTGCCCCGTAAAGTGCTTGTCCAGCGTCTCCAGAAGCTGATGGGCGGCGGACAGATGGATGTAGCCGTCGGCCAGATCGATCGGGGCGCCCAGAAAAACCCCCTGTCGCTCAAACATGTCGGCCTGTGACGCCGTCAATATCTTAAAGACTTCGCACTTCGCGAGGGGATGTTGGTCCGATGATAGGCTGTCTGTCTTTCCCATTCGATCCCAGGCCCCCCCATCCTGCGCCCCGGAGGACGCCCATGAACCATATCGCCCTCTGGCGCGCCATCGATCAACTGGCGGCCCGCCACGGACTGACCGCCTCTGGCCTTGCCAAGGCTGCGGGGCTGGACGCCTCAATGTTCAACACGTCCAAGCGCCTTCGCGCCGACGGCAAACCGCGCCGGCCCTCCACCGAAAGCATCGCTATGGCCTTGTCGGCGGTGGGCGCCGATTTTGACGCCTTCGCCGCCTCGGTCGCTGGCGGCGAAAGCATCCATGACCGCGCGATCCCGCGTATGGGCCTGGCCAAGGCGGGGGCGGATGGCGTTTTCGACGCCACCGGCTTTACCGGTGGCGGCAGACGATATGGTGCGCTTTCCGGGCCTGGGGGCGGAGCGCGTCTATGCGCTGGAGATCGGGGGCGCGGCTCGACCGGGACGGCGATAGGGTGATCGTGCAGCCCGGCGCGGCCATGCGCCGCGGCGACCGCGTGGTTGTCTGCACACGGGCCGGAGAGGCGATGGCCAAAACGCTTGATCAGCGAACCGCAACCTCGGCGGCGCTGGTGTCGATCAATCCGACCTGCCCTCCGCACACCCCGCCGGCGGCGGACGTGGATTGGATCGCGCGCATCGTGTGGGCCAGCCAGTAGCGGGGTTTATGGGTTTTGTTCAGCCTCACTCGGCGCCAAGTCGCCCGCGGCGGCGCGGCGGATCAAGGCAGCGGTGGCGCGCACCCCGAAGATCGCGGCAAAGCTGCCAAAGCGCGGGCCCTGCTCTTGCCCAAGCAGCACTTCGTAGAGCGCCTTGAACCAATCGCGCAGCGGCTCAAAGCCATGCGCTTTGCCGATCTCGAACACCTCGTGCTGGATTTTTTCGCCGTCGGTTTCAGTGGCGTCAAACCAGTCGAGTTTTTCAGCAAGCGCCAGAAACGCGGCCTCTTCCTTCCCGGTGGGCAAGCGAAACTTTTTCGCAGGCTTCACGAAGTCCTCGTAATAGCGCAGCGCGTAGCCGATTAATTGATCCAGCAGCGGCGACGTGTCGGCCGAAACGCCGGGCGCATATTTCGATACGAAACTCCAGATTTGCACTTTCGTTTCCGCGTTCGCCGCACTGACCAAATTCAGCAGCAGCGCAAAAGTCACCGGCGAGCCATACTGCGGCGGCCGGCCCTGGTGAATGTGCCAGACGGGATTTTCCATCTGCTCGGCTTCGGCTTGGCGCGGACAGGCATCCAGAAACGACAGATAATCATCCACCGTCTTGGGGATCACATCGAAATAAAGCTTTTTCGCCGCGCGCGGTTTTTGAAACATATACAGCGCGAGCGATTCCGGCGTGGCGTATGTAAGCCACTGCTCCACGCTGATGCCATTACCCTTTGATTTGGAAATTTTCTCGCCCACCTCGTCGAGAAA
>JBIKVO010000275.1:0-4643 GCA_044356795.1 Caulobacterales bacterium | reverse complement strand
TTCCCAATGCGCTGACGCCACCACGATCGCCTTTGGGCGTTCAGGCAGCCGGTCAAGCAGCGTTTCAAGAAATCCCCGTGCGGGTGCATCGGAAAGAAGCAAGTCCGGCGCGCCGTGCGACACGAAGATGGAGGGCAGTTTCAAAGGATGAATTCCGTGTTCGTTGACGTTTGCCGGGTGGTGCCGCAGCGACCGGTGACTCAACTGCCGTAGGAAATTCCCACCCACTGTTCCGGCTTATTCCTCGGGGTGAGACAGTACAACCAACTGCGGAGATCTGCCCCGTCATAACGTCGAAAAACACTGTTTCCGTCAGCGTGCGCCGGGCCACCCGCTGCGGCTGTGTCGCGAGATAGCCCGCGCAGCAGCGGCATCGAGGCACGGCTCTCGCCTCTGCTGCATCGACTCCGCCGCTTATGCGCGGGCCATTGACAAAAAGTCGCCGCAGCAGGCGACCCCGGCGCGCATGTGGCCGCCGGGAAGCTCCAGGAGCTTTCCCGTGAACGTTAACCCTAAACCTGAAACCGATTTGAATGAAGCTGTGAACGACACTGGCTTCGCGCAGATCCCGCTCAACAAACTGGCCATCTCCGAGCAAAACATTCGTCGCACCGATCGGAAAGCCGATCTCGAAGCGTTGGCGGCGTCAATCAAGTCGCTGGGCTTGTTGCAGAACTTGTCTGTGACACGTGGAGGCAATGATCGTTTCAACGTAGTGGCCGGCGGACGCCGACTCGCAGCCTTGAAGGCTCTCGCAAAGCAAAGCGTCATCGCCAAAGATTATCCCGTCCCATGCCACATCCTCGATGACGCCGCCGCGTTAGAAAGCTCATTGGCGGAGAATGTTCAGCGCGTCGCGGCTGATGCCATGGATGAAGTAGACGCCTTCGCGGCGCTGCACGAACAAGGCTTCGATGTCGGCGCCATCGCACAGCGCTTCGGAGTCAATCACCGGCATGTCGAACAACGCCTGGCGCTAGCGGCACTTTCGCCGAAGCTGAAAGCCGCCTATCGCAAAGGGGATCTCTCGCTGGAAGCGGCACGCGCGTTTTGCATCGAGCCCAATCACGGACGCCAAGAGGCGGTGTTCAAAGCGCTCGGCAAGCCTGTAACGCATGCCGCCAATGTCCGTGCGCATCTGACCCACGGCCGGATGCGAGGAAGTGACAAACTGGCCCGTTTTGTTGGGCTCGATACTTACGAAGCAGCTGGCGGTTCGCTGACTCGCGATCTGTTCCTCGAACCCGAAATCTACGTCGATGATCCGGCGCTGATGTCTCGCCTTGCCAACGAGAAGCTCGAAGTTTTTCGCGAAGACCTGCTGGCCAAAGGTTGGGGTTGGGTGAACGTCAATCTCGGTCATAGCCGGTTTGAAGGGGCCAGCGGTCAGCGCGTGCAGCCCACGCGTCGCAAGGCGACCGATGAGGAAGCCATCACACTTGCAAATCTTGAGTCTGAAATTGAAGACTTGGAAGCGGCCCTCGACGAGGCCGACGATGATGATCCGCGATGCATGGACCGCGATCATCTGGAGGCACAACATCACGCTCTGATGGAGACGATGACCAGTTGGGACCCACAGGAAATGGCGTTGGCCGGCGTCGTCATCTCGGTGGAGCACGATGGCCGGCTGTACTTCGCGCATGGCTTGGTGGCGAAAGCCGATGCTGCAAAGCTCACCAAGCTGCGGCGTCAGCGCGAAGAAGAAACAGCCAAGCGGCTGCGTGCGTCCAATACCCCCAAAGGCGCCAACCCCGATGGAGCGGAATTTGTCGCCAGCGAAGCCGAATCCGAATTCACCAACGACGAAGAAGCGCCTTGGGAAGAACCCCGCGCCACACTGCCCCGTGCGATCGTGCGCGATCTCACGGCCATCCGCACCACCGCAATTCGCCGTTCGTTGATCGATGCGCCTCATACGGCGTTTGCGCTGGGCGTTTTTTCCCTCCTGCGCCATGCCGTCAGCGGGTATGGCGCACCGGGCATCAGCCTGACCGCGAGACCGCGCTGGCTGGCAGACCACGATGGACTGAGCGATGAGCGCACTGCGCTCTTCGCCGGTATGCCGGAAACGGAATCTGATTTGCTGGACTGGTGTTTGGCGCAAAGCGCTGAAACCCTGATGGAGGCGTTCGCCGTGATCGTCGCGTCCAATATCGACCTTGCCCACGAAGACGCCAATATCGATGATCGCCGCAAGCAGGCGTTCGCCGACCGCGTTGCTGAGGCTTTGAACCTCGACATGACGCGTCACTGGGCGCCGGACTTCGCCTTCTGGACTCGTTTGCCGAAAGCCGCCCTGATCGCTGCGATAGAGACGGCTCCGTGCACGATGCGGTTGGACGATGTCAATCGCGCGGCCTTCCTCAAGATGCTGTCGCGCAAGACGAAGGACGAACTCGCTAACACGGCTGCACAAGCCCTTGAGGGAACCGGGTGGCTGCCGGCCTTGCTTATGACATCTGAGCGTGAACCGCGCTATGGGCCCACCGAAGCTGGCGTCGATGCAATAACGGCGTGACCGCCAGTAGGGAACGGCGGAGCCACCCGCCGCCGTTCCATTTCCGTTGCAAGAGGTGCAGCCGTCGATTACCGAACGGCATGACCAAAAGGACAATATCGTTCGGGCAACTCGGCAAGAACGCGCGGTCCGCCTTACGTCAAAGTCTCGCGCAAAGCGCACCGCACACGCACATCGACGAGAAGGGCTACGTCGCTCATGTCAGCGAAAATCTGATCGCAGGCGTTGAACTGAGCGATATCGAAGCGGACTTCCGTCAAGGGGATGGCGGCGAGTTAGAAGGCAAATTTCGCGCCGCACACTCTTCGTCAGCACTGGCCGCCAATACATTCGGGCCCTTCAAGCGTGGGATCGAAGACCTTGTCATTTTCCACAATGCGGGGTTCAAAACGCTTCAATTCGAGCGTAAATGCCCGCATGGCCTGGCGGGGCGTCGTCCGCCCAACCTCGATCTCGTCTTGGAAAGCGGAACAGGTGTTATCGGCGTTGAGTCAAAATGCCTGGAATACTTTTCTTCGAAAGACGCCGATTTTGCTGACGCCTACGAGGAAGAAATCAAAGACGAGCGACGCGAAGGTCCATGGTTCGCGCACATGCAAGTCTTGAGGTCCGCGCCCGACCTCTATCGCAGCCTGGACGCGGCGCAGCTGATCAAACATGCGTTCGGGCTTGCGCGCACTTTCGCAGGCCAAAACGTCCATCTGCTCTATCTTTTCTGGGAACCGCGCAACTCTGACGATTTCGGTCACTTCCGCGCGCACCGCGACGAAGCGGAACAATTTGCGGCTGCCATATCAGGCGGCTCGCCGACTTTCTCCTTTGCCACATACGATGAGCTCTGGCGCCAGTGGGAACGAACGGCCCCGCCACCCTGGCTCAAAACCCACGTCGCACGTTTGCGCACGCGCTACGATATCGCCATCTGAAACCTTCCGCCCTGCCGAACATTCACGCCTAACGTTCTTCGCAACAGCCGATTTGAACCTCTGCTTGTCCAAGCTCTTCCGCTTCCCCATCGCAAACCCGCGCGGGGCGCGCTCGCGGCTCGCCCTTGAGACAGCATCCGTCGTCCGCTGCACAAGGGTCTGTGGCTTCGCCGCGCTTTGCGCGTCTGCAGGCCGCACCACCCCCTTGCACAGCGCCGCTGCGCTGACTGGGCCGGCTGCTCTTCAGCGGGCGTCGCGAACGCGGCCGCCGCCGCGCAAAGCGCGGCTAACCCAAAATTTAGCGCGGCTTTGCCGCGCGGGGGATCAGCTCTCCGGGAATGGAGCGAAGATCATGGACAAGGCAGCTTTCGCGATTATCGGCAATGTCGGCTCGGTCGAGATCAAGGCGATCAATG
This sequence comes from Caulobacterales bacterium, assembly GCA_044356795.1. Taxonomy (GTDB): domain Bacteria; phylum Pseudomonadota; class Alphaproteobacteria; order Caulobacterales; family Aquidulcibacteraceae; genus JBIKVO01. The sequence continues at coordinate 780 of JBIKVO010000275.1, read as the reverse complement.
GCGGCAAGAAGCTGGCCGTGCTGTCGGTGGCGACCAGCGAACGCTGGAAGCGCGACGATGGGTCTTCATGGGACCAATGGTCCGAGAAGACTTATTGGCATCGCGTGGCGGTGTTCGGCGGCCCGCCACCGCGAGGCGACAGCCGAGCTGACAAACCAGACCACGTGGAGCGCATCGAAGCGCAGGTGCAGAAAGGCACGCGCGTGCGTCCCGTCGGCCAGGTGCGGCCCTCCAGCTACGACGACGCCAAGGGCGTCACCCGTTACACGGTGGAGTGTGTGGTCGGCCCCTTCGGCGATGTCGAGATCCTAGCGCGGGCCAAGCCGCGGGAGGCGGAGGCTCAGGCGAAGGCTGCACCGCCTCGCAGCCCGAAATGCCGAAAAACCGCTGCGGCCGGCGAAGTCGAAGCCGCCGCCTGACCAGCGCGACGCCCTGGCCGAAAAGCCAGGGCGTCAGCCCGCCCGGCAATGTCGGGTATCGACTTCGGCCGGCGGGCGCCCGAAAGAGTCAAGGCTGGGGCAGAACTCATCGGTTTCGCTGGCCGGGATCAGCCGGTAAGCCGACGGTTGGATGTCGGGTTATTCGGTCAATCGTTGGCCCTTAGCCGCAGGGCCAAATCCTAAATCGTTAACCTGCCATAACGGCGGCTCGAAATTCGGGGTTCATGCAGGCTTTCGCGCGTTTACGACCGATTGATAGTTTTGTGGGCTCGCGCTTCAGGAGGTTGAGGGCGGCTTTGCGGATCAGCGCCAACCCTCTGGCCGAATGGTCTTTTCGGGT
>JBIKVO010000007.1:0-18912 GCA_044356795.1 Caulobacterales bacterium | reverse complement strand
CCGGTGATCCAATCACGCGCAGAGCAAACAAGGATCCGCGCCGGATCCCCCTTGTATGCGACCGACGGGCTCGGTCTCCCACTCATTAAGATTAACAGAAGGTTGAAGAAGCCCGGAAGGTTGCGATTCGGGGCGATTTTTCGGCTGGCCAGGAGGGGTGTCGAAGCTGGAGTAATCTTCGGCACGCTGGCCCGACGCCGCCAGCGGGAAAAGCGGCCGCACCGGCAGCGGTGCATGTCGTGTTACTTTGTCAGTACTTTTATGCGGCCGGGGCGGGCCGTCTTTCCGCTCGGCCGGGGTCGCCCGAAAATCCGACGCCGTCGCGACCTTCGGGACGTCTTCAACAGCCGGTTCAGGCCGCTGATACGCAAAGAATAGTATTGTGCGCAGGGCGCGCCTTTCGGCCTTCCTTTTGCCGCGAGCGCGGTGTATGTTCGCCCTTCGTTCGCATCGAGGGTTATTTGCGAATTGGCGTCTCTCGCCCAGCCGGGCGGCTCTGGATGGTCGCAGCCGTTGCAGCGCTCAACCGGGATGCCTAAATGTCTGCGAGACCTCGAACCTGTCGCCCCCTTTCGCTCGTATGAGGAGAGGGTCCACCGCGGTGCGAGGGGCTAGGATAGAAAGGGATTACGATGGCCTCCACGGCCTTGACCGTCGCACTGTCGCCGGAAATCGGCCTGCAGCGTTATCTGCAGGAAATCCGCAAGTTTCCGATGCTCGAAAAGGAGCAGGAATACATGCTCGCCAAAAGCTGGCGGGAGCATGGGGACACGGATGCCGCTCATACGCTGGTCACGTCTCACCTGCGCCTGGTGGCGAAAATCGCCATGGGTTATCGCGGCTACGGCCTGCCGATCGGGGAAGTGATCTCGGAGGGCAATGTCGGCCTGATGCAGGCGGTGAAGAAGTTCGAGCCGGACAAAGGCTTCCGGCTCGCTACCTATGCGATGTGGTGGATCCGGGCCGCGATCCAGGAATATATTCTGCGCAGCTGGAGCCTAGTGAAAATGGGCACCACCGCGGCGCAGAAAAAGCTGTTTTTCAATCTGCGCCGCCTGAAGGGTGAGATGGCCGCGCTGGAAGACGGCGATCTCAAGCCCGATCAGGTCAAGACGATCGCGCACAAGCTGGCGGTGACGGATGATGAAGTTATCCAGATGAACCGGCGCTTGTCCGGCGGCGATGCAAGCCTGAACGCGCCGGTGGCGGCGGATGGCGAGTCTGAATGGCAGGATTGGCTGGCCGACGATGGCGCGGTGAGCCAGGAAACCACGCTGGCCGAGGGCGAGGAATTCTCGCAGCGGATGGCCCTGTTGCAGGCGGCGATGGCCACTCTCTCCGACCGTGAGCGCCATATCATCACGGAGCGGCGCCTGAAAGACGAACCGGCGACACTTGAGGCGCTTTCGGAAGACTATGGCGTGAGCCGGGAGCGCGTGCGCCAGATCGAGGTGCGGGCGTTCGAGAAGTTGCAGAAGGCCATGACGCAGGCGGCCCAAGAACGCGGCCTGTTAAGCCCGGCTTGACGCGCAACGGCCCCGCGCGGCGAAGTCAAAAATCAACGCCGCGTGCATAAGAAAAACCGGGCTCCGGTTTCCATGAAGACGGCCGTGTGCTCACGCCGATCGGGCAAGAGCGCCTTGACCGAAACGCAAACACACACGCTGAAGCAGAATTTTGGCCGCCCCGATCCGATGTCGGCGAATCGGGAGCTGTCCCCACGGTGCACCCAACGGTAAACCCTAACGATAGAGTCGCGGCGTTGTTGACAGGCCGATCGTTATGCCATTCACGCGCACCTTGCCCGTGCCGGTGCGCCGCCAGCCAACGATCTTATCGCCCTGCGGCGTTGCGCAGCGCAGCACAAACCCATCCGCATCCTCGGCGTCGACGCGCGTCACTGCTGTGGCGTCACCGATCTCGGCCAACAAGCGTCGCACCAGCGGCGTCCCCGCTTTGTCGCGGCCGTCATGCGTCAACAGCCCATAGTTGCGCTCATACGCATCGGTGTTGTCGGGGGGCGCATCCGTCAATCGGTAGAAGAAAGACGCCGAAAGTCCAGCCAGCGCATCCACCAACAAGATCCGCGCCATCTGGTCCGCATAAATCCGTTGGCTTTCCATGGCATGGCCAGGATAGGACCATTCCGATTGCACGAGGGCGAGATCGGCGCCGCGATACCCGCGATAACGCGCCAAGAGCCGCCGCGTTTCAGCATAGTCCGGCAAAGCAAGTTCAGGCTCTTCAAGGTAGGGATGCACGCTGATCGCATCGCACACATCGCCAAGGCCAGCATCCAGGCAACGCTGCAGATAGGCGCGCGCCTCGGCCTGCACGCCGCTCAACACACCGCCTATAATCCGCGCCGCCGGATCGGCGCTGCGGATCGCATCAGCCATGCCGATCGCCATGCGCGTATAGATCAGCGGATCGGGTGCGCCCGGCCGCCAGAACAGCGGTAGATTGGGCTCGTTCGCGATTTCCCAGATCGGCTTGAACTGCCGATAGCGGCCGGCCGCCTGCGCCGCAAAGCGATGCAGCGCATCAATGCCCTCCCGGGTGCGCACATATTCCCCGGTTGGAGCGAAGAGAAAATTGTTGAACTGTTGAATGCAGAGTGGCTGCACGCCCGCCGCCGCGCATTGCGGGAATTGCCTGTCGTAGCGGTCCCAATCATACACGCCCTTCTCAAGCTCGCTCCAATCCCACATCACCGTGAAGCGCACCGCGCCAAAGCCCAGCCGCTTTGCCAGCACGGGCGCCTCTCCGGGGCCAATCGGAATCCCGACGCCGCAGCGATCGCGCAACCGCGGACCAAAGCGCCACCCTGGCGGGGGCGCCTGCGCGCGGGCGCCGCAGCCGCCAACGCCCGCGGTCACGGCAGCGCCAACCACCCCCGCCACCACATCGCGGCGGCTGGCTATCGTCTCGGGAGGCGGCATCAACAGCTCCGTTCAGAGAGGCGCCGGATCGACTGCGCGCCAGCCATTAACCAATCCGAAACGACCCGCCGCGGCAAGCGTTTGTCGCCTTGCGTAGTTCACCTGCCCAAACGCGGCGGCGAAGCGATTGTGCCGAGCGCCCCGCCCGTTGGATGAAATTTTCTGCCGGACCGTCTAAAAAATTGCGATGCGATGAAAGGCTTTTAACTTACGTGCGATTAACCATGCAGCCCTGAGTGTCGTGCTCGAGTGCAGGAGATTCGTTCTAAGATGGTTTGGTTCGCCCGATCGCGCCGCACTTTGGACCCGCTTTTGGGGACGCTGGGTTTGAGCGCCAAGGACGTCACGCCGGCGGGATTGGCGGCGCTGCGAGCGCTTGCCGATGAGAATGCTGGCCTGCGCGCCCAACTGAAAGATGCGCTGGCGCTGGCCGATCGCGATCCCGGCCTTGCGGTGTTGAACCGTCGGGCCTTCCTGCGCGAACTGTCGCGAGCGGCCTCCTATGTTGAACGTTACAAGGGCGAGGCCGCTGTTTTGTTCATTGATCTCAATGGGTTCAAACGGATCAATGACAATTATGGCCATGCCGCCGGCGATGCCGTGCTGAAGCATGTGGCGCGGCTCATCGGCCAGCATATCCGGGACAGCGATCGGTTTGGGCGCATTGGCGGCGATGAATTTGCGGTGCTGCTTGCTCATTGCAGCGCCGAGGAGGCGCTGGCCAAGGCGAACTTCCTGGCTGATGTAATCGCGGAGCATCCGTGCCTGCAGAGGGGTGATCGTTTGCTGGTTTCGGCCAGTATTGGCGCCCACCCGTTCCGGCACGACGATCCGCACTGGACGCCGGACCCGGAGCTGCTGCTCGCCCGGGCGGATGAGGCGATGTATGCGGAAAAACATGCGGGCCGGATGCCAAAGACAGCGAACCTGTGAGGCGTCAGCGCGTGCGGCCGACGCTCTGAGCCGAGGCGCCAGTCCTGCGCAGTCTCGCCCAAAGCGTCACTCTGCTCACCTGATCAGACTACATACGCAGAAAATTCAGCGCGGGGACGTGCAGATGGCCAAGCCGGCCTGACGCGCGACGCCACAGCCACATGCGTGAACGTGCGAGTGTACTCAAAGTCTCGCGCTGAGTTTTGCGAGCGTGTGGTCTAATGCCGCCACAGGCGCTGCAAAAAGCCAAGCGCGCCCGTGAACGCCAAAGGCGCATCCGTCACAGCGAGACTGTAACAGACTTCGCCCTGATCCGCGATTGGGCGATGCGTCACCGATGGCCCAGCGCAAGCGATTTCGCCAATGCGATAGCGGCCACGCTCATCACTGAACGACCCTGCCAGAACCAGCGTGTATTCACCGCCATTGTGGGAGTGGCGCGGCGCGCCCCAGCCCGGCTCAATCCGCAGGATTTCCGCCTTGCTGCCGCCGGCAAGCTCCAACGGGAGGGCGCGCAGGCCCGGCCCGGCAAACGTCCACCCGCCGCCGGCAATCGCATCAAGCGCGTGATCCTGCACCGGGCGCGGCAAATGGAGAATTTCATCAATCACCGCGCACGCCGCGCGCGCAGCCCGACGGGTAGGATGCTCGGCCTGTTCGCGACCGCTGACGCCATCCTGCGCGATGCGATCCATCACCGCATCGAACGATCCCGCCGCCATCGGCATGGGTTTTTCCTGTTCAAAGAACAGACCCGCGAGACTTTCGGCGAGGGCCAAATCGGCTTGCGCGTCGTGGCGAAGGGCGGCCTGCGCCTCAACCAGCAAACGCATCGCAGGGTCAAGCACGCCAGCAGCGTAGGCGGACTGCAATCGTTCCCGCAGAGAAACTTGATACGACAGCGCCGTTTCCATCCCGTCGCCCTCAACAAAGGTGCGCCAAAGATCGCTTCTCCCGCCCAAATGGCGAATGCGATCATCGATACACATAGCCGCGCCAAACGACTATTTCGTCTGTTGCTAGACTATTGTTCACCGACATGAGAGGTCAAGGCGCCACAGCCGCAGTGCGGGCGTCAATGCAACTCGCCCGTCAACCGCGCGCGCATTTTGGCAAACGCCAAGCGAATGCGGGACTTAACGGTGCCAAGGGGCAGGCCCGAACGCTCCGCGATATCGCGATGGCTGAGGCCTTCGTAGAAGGCCTGCCGTAGCAGATCACGCTGTTCATCCGGGAGGGCGGCAAGGGCCGCGCGAACCTGATCCTCCCGCTCTGCGACGGTCAGGCGATCGTCGGCGGCCTCAAATGGTTCGGGTTGCAAGCTCGGCTCATCGGGATTGATGTCGGCGTCGGTCTGCCGACGCAGCACATCAATGCGCCGGTTGCGTGCGATTCGGAAAATCCAAGTGGAAACCGAGGCTTGTTTGCGATCGAAGAGGTGCGCCTTGCGCCACACCGTGATCATTACCTCCTGCGCCAGTTCTTCCGCCTGGGCGCTGCCCGCCCCCAATCGCAGCACATAGGCCTTCACGCGCGGGGCGAAAAACGCAAACAGGCCGGCGAAGGCTGCGCGATCTTGGTGATCGGCGACCCGATTCATCAGGTCCGCGAAGCGCTCGCGCTGAATGCGCGCAGCCTCCACGGCCTGAGGATTTGTCTGGGCATGTGCCACGACAGGACGCCTTTTCAGAGTCGACTTCGACACCGTACGCCTCTCCCCAAAAGGAAGCAACTTCCGCGAGCGGAAGCGCCCCCTCACAATCGCGCTGCATGTATCATTTTATGTATCAAGCGACACATAATTGCGGCGGGAATTGATGCCCGTCAAGCGTGTTTTGTCATTGCGAGCGACCGTTCACGGTGTGGCCGAGGACAAATTCTACGTGGGTGCGGCGCCGCAAAATCCCAAGCGCGGCCTTGCGCCGCATCGGCCCGCACAACATAGAGAAGCGATGAGCATCACCCTCGATCTGACCCGCAAGCCAGCCGCCAGCGCGCCCCCATCGCTGGCAGGGTTGACGCTGGCCGCCCTGAAAGACCGACTGACCGATATCGGCGTGGCGCCCGCGAAAGCGAAAATGCGCGCGCAGCAGGTGTGGCGTTGGATCTATCATTATGGCGTCACGGACTTCGCCGCGATGACCAATGTGGTCAAGGAATTGCGCGCCGATCTCGACCGCGCCTACACCCTTGCGCGTCCGGAAATCATGGCGGAACAGATCAGCAGAGACGGCACGCGCAAATGGCTGATCCAGCTTTCCGGCGGCCAGGAAGTGGAAAGCGTCTATATCCCAGATGTTGGCGCGGCCGGCGCGCTGTGCGTGTCGAGTCAAGTGGGCTGCACGTTGACGTGCTCCTTCTGCCATACCGGCACGCAGACACTGGTGCGCAATCTCACCGCGCAAGAAATCACCGCGCAGGTGATGATCGCGCGCGACCGCTTGAACGAGTGGCCAACATCGGAACGCCCCCTCAATGCCGGCGATCGCAAGCTGACGAATATCGTGTTCATGGGCATGGGCGAGCCGTTGTATAATCTCGATCATGTCGCGGATGCGATTGATGTGGTCAGCGATGGCGACGGCATCGCCATTGGCCGGCGGCGCATCACCGTGAGCACAGCGGGAGTGGCGCCGAAAATCCCGGAACTTGGCGCCCGCACTGGCGCCATGCTGGCGATTTCACTGCATGCAACAAACGACCCGCTGCGCGATGTGTTGGTGCCCCTGAACAAGAAATATGATCTGGCTGAATTGTTTGCCGCCATTCGCGCGTATCCGGGCTTGAGCAACGCCAAACGTGTGACGTTTGAATATGTCATGCTCAAAGGCGTGAATGACACGCTGGCGGAAGCGCGCGCTTTGGTGAAATTGCTCGCGGGCGTACCATCGAAAATCAATCTTATTCCGTTTAATCCATGGCCCGGCACGCATTATGAGTGCAGCGATTGGGGCACGGTGGAAGCATTCGCCGCCGTGTTGAACAAGGCTGGCTACGCAAGCCCAATCCGCACGCCGCGCGGGCGCGATATTCTGGCTGCATGCGGCCAACTGAAAAGCGCCTCGCGAAAGGAACGCGCCAGTGCGCGCTTTGAAAAAGCGGCCGCATCGGACAAAAGCGAATAATTGGTCGTTTTCTCTGTCTGGCGCCCGCTGATTGGTGCGCCGAGGGCACGGCCATATCCGGTGCGAAGCCTTATTGCACCGATCAACATGACTTTGTTCGCCCGTGTTTTGGCGCGCGCAAAACCCATGTTCACCGCGAGCAGACTTGAGAGGATGATGCGATGTCACTGGCGAAAATTGGCGTAAATGAAGCGCTTTCCGAACTGCAGGGCTGGAGCGCCGTCAACGGGCGCGAAGCGATTTTCAAAAGCTATACATTCAAGGATTTCAAAACCGCGTTTGCATTCATGACGCAGGCCGCGCTGAAGGCCGAGCAGATGGACCATCACCCCGAATGGTTCAATGTCTATAAGCGCGTGGATGTGACGCTCACCACCCATGATGCATCCGGCGTCACGGGCCTCGATGTGGAATTGGCGCAGTTTATGGATGCGATTTCCTGATCGGGCAAACAGCGGCGCGAACCGCGCAGCATTTGAAAATGCGGCGCTCCACTGTCCCCGAATGCGCAGGCCGCGCCGCCCTGCCGACGACACAGAAAAGACGCGGCTCATCACGCCATGATCTGCGCAACCATGCTCAACATCGGGGCCGACACACCTGCAACAATGACAGCGGCGACCACGAAACAAACAAGCCGGGACATGGAAAAACTCCTTTGAGACGGGCGACACTGTGTTTAGCGTCATGACTCAAAGATGCACCCCCCGTCCCGTTTGGATGCGCGCGGATGCACACGCGTTCAGCGCCAGCAGCGCCCAATCACCATGGACGTCGATGTGCCGTGCGCGTAGAGCGTGCCATCATCCCCGCGCAGCCACCCCCCCGCCGTTGCCTGACGCCCGCCGAGTTGCACGGCACGGCCTTCCGCGATCACTGGGCCGCTTTGGTCGCTCATGCCTTTCACACACTTGATTTCCAGCGTCAGCGTTGTGTGGTCCTTGCCGGCCGGAAGTGCTGCATGCACCGCACGCCCATCGCACTGTTGAGTAGAGTTGCCGCGTAACCGCGATGAATGGAGCCGATAGGATTTTCGTGGCGGCGGTCCGGCGTGGCATGAAACGACACGCGCCGGGTTTTGGAACTTCGGCCCGGGTTATATTCATCAAATCACCGATCGGGGCGCGTGGGCTCTTGCCCTCCGCCGTTAGGCGAATCACGAGAGACCGTCTAAGGCTTGCAGGCGATTGCCTCAATCATGCGCCGCGCCTCTCTTGTTTTTGCCGCGCCTTTGACCCTGCAAGACCTATGCATAACCACACATATGAAACTATCCCATATACAGGTCGCGCATTTTTCCTGCGCTGTTTATGGTGTCGGGGATGCCCGGCGATCAGGATTGCTGCGCCTTTGGCCAATGCCACGCCTATGCCGCCCATCGGGCCGAACGGCGGATGTCGTCCATCTATGATGCCGCGCTCGCGCCCGCCGGGCTGACGCTTTGGCAATTCGCAGTGCTCGCGGAAGCGGGCATTGCGCCGCGGTTGCCGGTGGCGCGACTGGCGAAACGGCTTGTGGTGGATCCCACAACATTGACGCGAGCCTTGAAGCCGCTGGCGGCGCGCGGGCTTGTCGCGTTGCTGTCGGATGCGGCGGACGCGCGCCAAAGACTGGTGTATGTGACGTCAGCCGGCCTTGCCGCGCTCGATCAGGCCGCGCCGCTGTGGCGGGCGGCGCAGGCATCCGTCGCCGAAGTTTTGGGGGCCCGGCAGGCAGAGCAGCGAAGCGCCGCCTTATCCGACGCCGAACAGCGCCTTCGCAAACCGGGCCGGCGCCCACAGGCATAATCGCCGACGTCCAACCGGCCCGTATCGCGTCATCTCAAAGACAAAAATTATACGGCAAAGCGCTCGCGCTTTTTGCCTTTGGATTCCAAATCCGTCAGCCAAGTCGGCGTACGACCACGGCCAGTCCAAGTCTCGCCATTCGGACCGCGATACTTAATCGGGGCTTTGGTTCCTTTCAGCGGAGACACGCGGCCTTTTGGAGCCCCGCGCTTTTTTCCAGGCTGGGCGGGACCATTTGACGGCTCGGCTGCGGCGCGCAAAGCGACGGGCCCCGGTGATTTCTCGCCCAACTCGGTGAGCAAAGCGGCCTTCATTTCGTCCAATTTCGCCAAACGCGCGACTGTGACGGCTTTGGCGAGGTCTTCCAATTGCGCCATTGAATAAGCGCTGAGATCGAATGTCACGGGTTTCGGCTTGCGTCCACGGGGCATGTTTTCACCTTTTTCAAAGTTTACTAAAGCTATTCTGAGGTACTTTCTTCATGGCGCCTCGACGGATTAGGCCGAAGCCATCCCACCGCATCTTATTTGACTTAATGCATTAGCCTTGCGGGAAAAAGGAAAACAAATAAATACAGCATAACCTTCCAAAATTTTACACTTTAGGGCCGCCGATTTCGGCGATCCCTGTTCGAGCGCGGCAGATGCGCACTATGCCTGCGTGTTGAATTATCCGAAAAATGGCGCAAAAGAACAAGCAAGGTCGGAGCAGGCCTTTTGTCGGCGTTGCGCTGCACGACCACACACAATCCGGCGCGGCCTTGAAACGGCTGTGACGTAACGGCATCGCCGCAAAAACCCCGCTGATCCAGTCTACCCCGCAAGCAAATCAGATTTTTGAACGCCATTGCTTGCCGAGATAATCGCACCCAGTGATCGCCCAGCGCCTGGAATTCGCGCGCAGCGATCGCCTGCAATACCAGCGCCCCGCCTGCGCGCCCGCGCCTTCTTTCTCCCCCCGCCCCAGAATCGCGCTACCCAACCTTGCCTGTGTTCGGAAAACTTTAACCGAACCGTCGGAAATCGGACCATATCTAGTGGTCACGGCGCGTCGGCCGCGCTATATCTGGCGTCGCAACGCACTATCAGGGGTTGAGTTATGGCTTACGGGGAATCTGCCGGGCGCATGCCCAATTTGCTTGTGCCGTCCAAGGCCTACAAGCCGTTCCGCTATCCGTGGGCGTATGATTTCTGGCGCCGCCAACAACAGATCCATTGGCTGCCTGAAGAGGTGCCGCTCGGTGAGGATGTCAAAGACTGGCAAACGAAACTGACCCCGGAGGAGCGTAGTCTGCTGACGCAAATCTTCCGCTTCTTTACACAGTCTGACGTGGAGGTGGCCGACAATTACAACCAGCGCTATTCGCGCGTGTTCAAGCCGACGGAGGTGCAGATGATGCTCACCTCGTTTGCGAACATGGAAACGGTGCACATCGCCGCCTATGCGCTTCTTTTGGAAACGATCGGCATGCCGGAAGCGGAATTCGCCGCCTTCCTGCAGTATGACGAAATGCGCGCCAAGCATGACTATATGGGTCAGTTTGGCGTCGAGACTGATGAAGATATCCTGCGCACCGTGGCGATGTTCGGCGCCTTTACCGAGGGCCTGCAATTGTTCGCCAGCTTCGCCATGCTGATGAACTTCCCGCGCTTCAACAAGATGAAGGGCATGGGGCAGATCGTATCGTGGAGCGTGCGCGACGAAAGCCTGCATTGCGAAGGCATGATCAAGCTGTTCCACGCGTTTGCCAAAGAAACCGGCGCACTGACCGACTCTGTGAAGGATGATATCGTCGAGTGCTGCCGCACGGTTGTGGGCTTGGAAGATAAATTCATCGAACTTGCCTTCGCGCTTGGCCCCGTGCAGGGCATGACCGCTGACGATATCAAACAATATATCCGCTACATCGCGGACTGGCGGCTTGGCCAACTTGGCCTACCGAAGATCTACGGCGTCGCCGAGCACCCAATCCCGTGGCTGACCGCGATCCTTAATGGCGTTGAGCACGCCAATTTCTTTGAGGCGCGTGCGACAGAATATTCCAAGGCCGCCACAAAGGGCGAATGGCACGGCGGCGACGGCGTGTGGGCGACTTTCGACCAAATGATGAGAAAGCGCGAGGCCACATCGGCATGATTGCGGCCAAGTGCTCTGTGGCCGTTTGCAACCCAAAAGGCCACAGACGCCCGTGATTGTGCATTCGCCGCACTACGGCTAAAGTCGCTCCGTTCGGGGAGGGTCAGCTATGCGGATGGAAGACGAAAAAGAAAGTGAAAACGTCTTGGTCCATCGCGCCGGCGGCCGTGGGCGTCGCGTTGTCGCTGGCGCGGGCGGCCTTGGCATTGGCGGCGTGATTATCGTCGGTCTGCTGATGCTGATAGCGCCCGATTGGATGAAGCCGTTCATTCAAATGTTCGCGGGCGGCGATGGGCCTTCCATCAGCCAACAAACTGGGGCATCAAACGATGCCGCGACCACGCAGCGCGGCTGTCCGCGCGACGACGCCGACTGCATCTTCGTGGCCAAAGTGCTCACGTCCACAGAAGATGTGTGGACAAAACTGTTCCAGGACGGCCGCATGGCCGTTTACACGGACAGCCGCGCCTACCCTAAGCCGACGCTGAACATTTTCTCCGGCGCCATCTCCAGCGGCTGTGGCGACGCGACGAGCGCGGTCGGACCTTTCTACTGTCCCACCGACAACATGGTCTATATTGATCCGGGCTTCTTTGATGTGATGAAGGAACAGCTCGGCGCAAGCGGCGATTTTGCCGAAGCTTATGTCATCGCGCACGAAGTCGGCCATCATGTGCAGAATGTGATGGGCCTCGCTTCACAGGTTCAGCGCGCCCGCCAGCAAGCGCGCAGCGAAGAAGAGGGCAATGGCCTGTCCGTCCGGATGGAGCTGATGGCCGATTGTCTTGCAGGCGTGTGGGGCCACTACGCGCAGGTTTGGAAAAACCAGGTGTCGCCCGGCGACATTGACGAAGCGCTGAACGCGGCAAACGCGATCGGCGACGATACGCTGCAAAAGCGCGGTCGAGGATTTTCAACGCCGCACAGCTTCACACACGGCAGTTCAGCGCAGCGTGTCGCATGGTTCAAGCGTGGCTTCAGCAATGGCGATCCGGCCCAATGCAACGCATTTTCAGATGAGATGATGCGCACGCCTGTGAGCCGTATTTAACGTTTTTTGCGATCGCGCGCGATTTGCCCCATCAATCCAAACAACAAAACCGGGTTGGTGGGCTCGCCACTGCCGCGAAACTCGCGGTATAGCGTATCGACATTCACCGCGATTCGCTCCGCGTCGCCCCAACTGTCATAATCGCCCAAGGCAATATCGCGGGCGGCCTCTTCCGCGCTGAGGCCTGCCTCGAAGCGTGCGCGCGCCTGCGCCGTGATAAAGCGCAGATATCCCTGCATCCGCCGCACACCGTCTTTGTCGGCAAGTCGTCCATGGCCTGGCACAATCACATCCACATCCATCGCCAGAATGCGATCACACGCCGCGTTCCAATTGCCGACGGGCCCCGCCCACATCACCGGTGTGACATCGTGGAACAGAATATCGCCGGTGAACACGATGCGGTCTGCGGGCACATACGCTAGCACATCGCCCGCGGTGTGCGCCGGTCCGACATCGGTCAATTCCACCCACTTGTCACCCACCTGCACGACATGATGATGCGCGAAGGTTTGCGTGGGCGCCCGGCCGCGGGCGCTGGCAAAATCAAACGGCGCAAACACTTCGGCGAAAAACGCGCCCGCCACACCCAGCGCACCGGCTTCGCCTTGTTGCTTGAGCATCGCCAACATCTGCGGCGAAAAAGCTTCCATTTCCTTTGCGCTTGCTTCTGACGCGATGATCTCCGCGCGATCGAGCAGCGCATTGCCATGGGTATGATCGCCATTGGCATGGGTGTTCACCACCGTTCCGATATCGCCAGCGCGCAGCCCCGTGGCGCCTTCGATACATTTGAGCATTTCAGCCGTCAGCGGCTCGTCAAACAGGGTGTCGATCAGCAACGCCTGATCGCCATCCTTGATCAGCCCAGCATTTGACCAGCCCCAGCCGCCATCGGGCTGCAGATAGGCGTAGGTGCCGGAACCGAGATCGACGAGGCCGCGGGCATAGGCTGTCATGGGCTGCTCCTTCGAGGCATCTACCCCATCACAGAGGCGCCACAGGCCGCAAGCCTTGCGTGCGCTCTGTGGCCGTTCTAAAATTAGCGAGACTAAACGAACGGAGTGATTTTTGGCCCGCCGCATCGCCCCGCTCACTGCGCTTCGCGCGTTCGAGGCCACCGCCCGGCGACGTTCGGTCACTGAGGCGGCGACAGAACTGAGCGTAACCCCCGGCGCTGTCAGCCAAAGCGTAAAGGCACTGGAGGGCTATTTCGGCCGCCAGCTGTTGCGCCGCACCGCCCGCGGCCTGGAGTTGACGGACGCCGCCGCCGGCGCCCTGCCGCGCTTGAGCGCCGCCTTCGACGCCCTCGCCGAAGCCAGCCGTGAGCTGGCCGGGGCAGAGCGCGGCGGCACTCTCACGGTATCGGTCGCGCCGTCGTTCGCGGCGAAATGGCTGGCCCCTCGGCTTGCGGATTTCAATGCCCGCTATCCCGATATCGATGTTCGCATCGACGCCGCCATGACACTCGCGGACTTCGTCGGCGAAGGCGTCGACATCGCGATCCGCTATGGCGCAGGCGCCTGGCCGGGCCTGGAGAGCCGCTTGTTGATGGCGGAAAGCGTGACGCCCGTTTGTGCGCCGACACTGGCTGAAGACATCCGCACGCCCGCTGATCTGGTCGGCCAGACGCTCATTCATGACGATTCAACCCGCGGCGATGAAAGCTGCCCGGACTGGCCGATGTGGCTGCGGGCGGCCGGCGTCACCCAGATCGAGGCCGCCCGCGGCCTGCGCTTCAACCAGGCCAATCTGGCGATCGAATCTGCATTGAGCGGCCGCGGCATCGTGCTGGCAAAGCGCGCCTTGGCGCAGGGTGATCTTGATGCCGGGCGGCTTGTGGCGCCTTTCGAGATCACCACGCCGCTTGCTTTCGCATATTGGATTGTCCACCCGCCGGGCAAGCTGCGCGCAATGTCGGCCAAACACTTTGTTTCTTGGTTGGAAAGCGCCGCGAAAACCCATCTCGAAGCGATGGCCCGCGATGTCAGTTATGTATCGAGCGCGCTTTAGGCCACGCATTTAAAAAATTCGGCGCGCGCGCGCGTCTGACTGCGGCGGCGCCTATAGGGTTCAATCCGCACCGCTTTGCTGATCGCGGACGTGCTCACGCGCGGCCTTGGCCCGATCCTCACGCACCGCCCGCGCCGCGGACCACCACTGCCATACCAGAATAACAAGGATCACCCCGAACACCATTACGGGTTCGAGCAGTTTGAACAGATCCCGCTCCGCCATGTATGCTTTAATCAGCGCGGCTTGGCGGCCAGCACCCGCAGCGTCTCTACGGTGCGATGGCGCGTCTTCATATACATCCAGTAGCTGTAGCCAGCGACGAGCGCATACATGCCCGCCAGATCAAACAGGCTGAGCCATTGCAGCGCATTCACCGAGAAGAAGGCGATGGTGATGGTGAGCGCAAAAATCACCAGCGAGAAAATCGTCAAAGACGGCGCGAAATCGGCGAGCATCGACAACGATGGATGCAATTCCGTGGGCCGCGCGTCTGGATGTTCGGCGCGAATGCGCGCCTCTTCCGTCACGGATTTGCGTTTGTGATCGTAGCCTGCCCACGCAAAAGCTACGCCCATGAGAATGAAAATCACACCTGCGATATAAGCCACGGGACGCCTCCTTGCTCTGCACGCTCCAGGTTTTGTGATGCCGGCCGCTATTGTACGGGCCCGTAACGGCGACGGTTTTCCAAATCCTGGAACAAGTCAAACACCCGGCCCCAGCTTTCGTCCGCCTTCGCCCAAGGGCTCTTCCGGGGGGCCGCCCGCAACACCCGCGCGACGACAGGGGCCGGCGCCTGCGCCACCGCATCGACCAGAAACGCGGTCTCTGCCAGCGGCGCAAGACGCAATGCCGCCGCATTCAGGCGCGGCGTGCCCGCCATCGCCCGCGCCGCAAGCGCCAGCTTGCGCCCAACAGGCGTGACAGCTCGCCGGCTGACGCTGTCGCCCCCGGCTACGCGTATGCGAGCGCCGATTTCGGCATAGATCAGGCGCGCTGCATAAATCGCTGGACGACAAGATGGCGGCAGGATTGCGATGCCGGCGTCGGCATGGGCGTAAAGCGCATCTGCCGCGTCGAGTAAGCGCAGCGTGACGGCGGCAATCGCGGGGCTGGGCCGGGGATGCGCGAGGAAAGCATCCGCGTCGACGCCGGCTTCGCGCAGCCAATCGCGCGGCAGGTACAAGCGGCCCGCGCGCGCATCTTCGCCGACATCGCGGGCGATATTGGTGAGTTGCATCGCAACCCCAAGATCACAGGCCCGCGCCAGCGCCTGCGGCGTCCGCGCGCCCATCAGCGCCGCCATCATCGCCCCGACAGAGCCCGCAACCCGCGCGCCGTAAGCATGCACATCGCCCAGGCTGTGATAGCGCCGGCCTGCAAGATCCCATACGAAGCCTTCCAGCAGCGCATCGAAAACAACGCGCGGGATCGCGAAGCGTCGCACGACATCAGCCAAGGCGCGATCCACAGGCATGGCCGCCGGCGCCTGCGCATAAATCGCATCGAGCCGCGCCTGCATCCGGGCGAGCGACCCCGCGCAGGCGCCCGGCGCATCGACGGCGTCATCCGCGACGCGACAAAACGCGTACAAAGCGAACGCGGGATCACGCAGCTGCGCCGGCAGCAGCATGGAGGCGGCATGGAAAGACTTCGACCCCTTGGCGATCAACTCGCGGCAGACGCGAAAATCGGCGGGGGATGCGCGTTCATACATGAGCACCTCGCGACGCTAAAGCCGCGGCCGGCGGAACTACCTGATCCAAGATCCGCGCCGACGACAGCACACCAGGCACACCGGCGCCGGGATGCGTGCCCGCGCCCACCAGATACAGCCCCGCTACCTCTTCACTGGCATTGTGCGGGCGGAACCAGGCGCTTTGCAGGATCACCGGTTCGAGGCTGAACGCTGCCCCTTTGGGCGTGTTCAACGCATCGCGGAAATGCAGCGGCGTGATTAAGCGCGAGCTGACAATCTGATTTTTCAGATCTGGCAAAAGCGTATCGGACAAACGCTGTTCAATGCGTTGGCGATAAGGTTCGGCCATCGCCGTCCAATCGACATCGGCATCAAGATGCGGCACCGGCGACAGCACATAAAACGCATCGCAGCCATCCGGCGCCAGGCTGGGATCCGTCGCGGTGGGACGATGCAGATAGAGGCTGAAATCCTGCGCCAGGATTTTGCGCTTGAAGATGTCGCGCAGCAACCCCTCATAGCGGGGGCCCAGAACGATCGAGTGGTGCGCCACATTTTCGTAGCGACGCTTTGTGCCGAAATACCAAACCACCAAACTCATCGAATAGCGCGCCCGATCAAGGCGCGCGTCTGTCCATCGGCGGCGCGGATGATCGCGCAAAAGATACTGATAAGTGTAAGCGGAGTCCGCATTGGACACAACAATATCGGCAGCGATGGTGCGGCCATCAGCAAGGCGCACGCCGGTTGCGCGGCCGGCCTGCGTGGCGATGGAATCGACGGCAGCGTTCAACTCCACATGACCGCCGAAATGCGACACGAGATCAACCAAGCCACGCACCAGCGCATGCGTGCCGCCCATTGCGAAATGCACGCCCCAGCGTCCTTCCAGATAGGACACCAAGGCATAAAGCCGTGTGGCGTCCATCGGGTTGCCGCCGATGAAAAGCGGGTGAAATGAAAACGCGATCCGAAGGCGCCGATCATGGAAAATGTTGGAGACAAAGCGGAACACCGATTGCTCCGCCCTGTGCCAGGCAAATCGCGGCCCGGCCTTGATCATCGGCATGAACGATGAAAACGGAATCTGCCCGAGTTCCTCAAAGGCAAATCGATAGATCGCCTCGCTCATACGCAAGAAGCGATCATAGCCTTTCACATCGCCCGGCGACAAACGCATCACTTCCGCCCGCATCCGATCGGGATCGCCTGAGCACTCAAAGTATGAGCCATCGTCAAACAGCAGCCGATAAAATGGGTCTGTCTGCACAAGGCGGACATGATCGCTCATGCGCTTGCCGGCGAGCGCCCACAATTCCTCAAACAGGAACGGCAGCGTGATGATCGTGGGCCCGGCGTCGAAGGTGAAGCCGTCTTGGCGATAGGCATAGGCCCGCCCGCCCGGGGCATCGGCCTTTTCTAACACGGTGACGCGGTAGCCGCGGGCCCCAAGCCGCACCGCCGCCGCGAGGCCGCCGAAGCCAGAGCCGATCACCACCGCATGGGGGCGATCATCGGCGGCGATATCGGGGGCGGGCGGCGCGAGGGTGTCTGTCAACATGGATGGACAGTGAATACCGTCCACTACAGCAGCGCAACGAAAAAACCGCGCCTGCTCACATCAGCCGCAGGGCGGCAAAGATAAGACATGCCAGCGCCATCGCGGTCAAAGTGGTGCGCAGCCGATACGTCCAGCCGGGCAGCAGGCCGGCGCGGGCGGCGGCAAGATCCCAAAACAGCTGGCCGACGCCTGTAGCCGCTAGCAGCGCCATCGCCAGCAAAGGCAGCGACACGGGCGCAAGCGCCAGCAGGATCGCAGTCCACGCCGGAATGGTGATCAAGCCCGCAATAGCCAAGCGGGCAAGGTCGGGATGCGCGGGCGCGCGGGCAAGTTCGGCGCCCCAGCGCACGCCGCCGGTGAAGCCCTGCACAATACCCGCATAAGCGATGAGTGCGGTGATCAGGGTCGGCGCGAGATCATCGGACGAAAACGCAATTGCCGGCGCCAAGGCGAGATATGGCGCAAGCCCAGACAGCGCCAACCATGCCGGGCCAGAGGGCGGCGGCGTGCGCGTGGTCATTCGGCCGCAGCGGCGCTGCGCAAGGGGCCAAACCAGATGCGCCGCCAATGCACCAATATTAGCGCCACTCCAATCACAATCGGCGCCGCCCAGACCACCGGGTTGAAGGCATGGTCCGGCGCCAAACGCACAAGCCCCACAGACAGAAATGCGTTATACGCCGAGATGCCGGCGCCGAGGCCGGACTTTACATGCTCCATTAAATAGTCCGCACGCCCAGGGCGCGGATTGAAGATAAAATGCAGCGATGTGACGCCTGCCGCTACGCCAATTACCGGCAGCGCCATCATCAAGGACTGCTCGACCAGATACCCCTGATAGGCGCAATTCACTGCCGCCGCGATGACAGCCAGTTGCAGCCCGACCCCAATCGGCTCGCGCAGGGCAGAGTGATTGTTTTTGTGCCGGATTGTAGCCAGCGCATGATAGCCAAGGGACACCGTAAACGTCGCCAGAAACAGCATCATCCAGCCAAACAAACCGCGCGCAAGGGCTTCATCCGTGAAGTCTGGATGGGTGGCGAGCGGGGCGATCAACGAGGTGATGGAAATGGCCACCGCGATTGAGCCGGTCACCATCATCGCCCAGCCAAACACAAAGCCCCAACGGCGATGCTTGGGCGAGCCCTTGCGCGTCAACACCGGGCCCCAAAACGAAACCAGCCCGACGATGCCAGTCAGCACATGAACAACGATCAGTGCTTTAAAGATCAGAACAAGCATGGCGGCCCTTGCACTCGTCGGTGCGGCGTCCACTCCGCGTGACGCCACCGGCGTCCATAGTATAAGACCAGGCGTCGGCCTCCGCCACCCTGCGAACACTGCCATCCTGTCGCGGGTGGGGCGCGCGCAAACGCGCTGGTCTTACCGATGTCAGAAACCGAGCCCGTCGGTCGCATACAAGGGGGATCCGGCGCGGATCCTTGTTTGCTCTGCGCGTGATTGGATCACCGGCGGAGCCCATGATGGATCGTCCAAGCCTCGAGAGCGCAACGTGATTTTTGGCCTATGTCGAGGGTTTGGCGCGCGTCATTGGCCATGCCAACCGCAACGGGCCTTTTGGGGATGCTTGGACCGGGCGCCTCCTGCCGGCCGGGACGCCAAGAGCGTAGAGCCTATGGCGGCGATGGCTGCGCCGGCGCG
>JBIKVO010000213.1:0-5609 GCA_044356795.1 Caulobacterales bacterium | reverse complement strand
GACGGCAAGTTTATCGAAAAGGTCGGCACTTATAATCCGATCCTGAAAAGCGATGATCCCAAGCGTGTCATGCTCAAGGCGGAGCGCATCACGGAGTGGATGGGCAAGGGCGCCCTGCCGACCGATCGCGTTGCGCGCTTTCTCGACGCTGCCGGCTTGATGAAGCGCGAGGCGCGCAATAACCCTGCCAAGGCCGCACCGGGCAAGAAGATGCAAGACCGCGCGAAAGAAAAGGCTGAAAAGGCCGGCGCCAGCGCCGCGGGCTGACGCGCTGAGGGGCTGATGCGCTGTGGCCGATCATTGCAGTCATCCTGGGCCGAGCGCAGCGAGGCGCCCAGGATGACTGAAAGGCCGCCTTATTCGATATCCTCCACCGCGCCGCCCGGTGCGCCGGAGATGCGCGCCGCCAGCGCTGCGCCCATGAACGCATCAAGATCGCCATCAAGCACACCGCCGGTGTCGGACGTTTCAACACCCGTGCGCAGGTCCTTCACCATTTGGTACGGCTGCAGCACATAAGAGCGGATCTGCCGCCCCCAGCCGATTTCCGTTTTCGAATCCTGCACCGCCTGGGCGGCTGCTTCGCGCTTTTGCAGCTCATGTTCATAGAGGCGCGCGCGCAGCATATCCCAAGCCTTGGCCCGGTTCTGGTGCTGGCTGCGCTCCGACTGGCAGGCCACCACAATGCCCGTCGGTGCATGCGTCAGCCGCACCGCAGAATCTGTCTTGTTGACGTGCTGCCCGCCGGCCCCGGACGCGCGATAGGTATCGGTGCGCACGTCCTTGTCGAGGATTTCGATCGCGATCGTGTCGTCGATCACCGGATAAACCCAAACGCTGGCAAAGCTGGTGTGGCGGCGGGCATTGGAGTCAAACGGTGAAATCCGCACCAGCCGATGCACGCCGGCTTCGGTTTTCATCCAGCCATAGGCGTTCGCGCCTTCCACCAACAGCGTGGCGGATTTGATCCCCGCGGTGTCGCCGTCTTGATGTTCAAGCTCGCTCACCTTCATGCCGTGCGCATTGGCCCAGCGCGCGTACATGCGCAGCAGCATCGACGCCCAATCCTGGCTTTCAGTGCCCCCGGCGCCGGAATTGATTTCGATATAACAATCGTTGGCGTCCGCCTCGCCGGAAAGCAGCGTTTCAAGCTCGGCGCGATCGGCGCGCTGTTTCACCGCTGTCAGCGTGGCGCGCGCCTCGTTCAAGATCGCCTCGTCACCCTCCAGATCGGCAAGCTCGGACAACTCCACCGCATCGCGTCGATCGCGTTCAAACGCGCGCACATTTTCGATCACATCGTTCAGCCGCGTGCGTTCGCGCATCAGCGACTGCGCTTTTTCCGCATCGTTCCAGAAGTCAGGACGCTCAATCAGGGCGTTGAGTTCGTCGAGCCGGGCGTTCGCGCGATCCCAGTCAAAGACGCCTCCGAAGTAGCGCCACACTGGCGGTGATCTGATCGGACATGGCGGCGATATCGGGACGCATGAGGCACTCTCGTGTTGGGAAAGACTGTGGAGTGCGGACATAGACCGGCGCACGCTCACAGAAAAGCGCGATCCAGTCTCGCCGTCACATCACAGCAATCAGTAAATGTCGCTGCCGCTGCGCTCTTCGCCGCGCACCACCGGCGGACCGCTGGAGACCGGCGGCCCGTTACCCACCGGCGCACCATCGACGTTGGGGTCAAGCGGGGCGATCTGGCCTTGGGTTCCGCCGCCATTCTCGCCCGGCGGAGGCCCACCGAACTGGCTGGCGTCCAGGGTCATGTCAGCGCCAAACACAGGCCCTGGCACATCGCTATCAGGCGCGGTGCCCGGCCGGAAAGCTTCGCGGAAGCTTTCGGTGGTGGCGGGGCCTGGCAAGGCGCCGGTTTGGTAGTCGATCTTGACATATTCGATCGCGGTCCCGCGGGTGGCGATAAACGGCCGATCCTGCTGTCCGCGCAAGGCTTCGCCCATGAAATCGCGGAAGATGGGGGCGGCCAGACGCCCGCCAGTTTCGCCCTCGCCCATGTCCTTTGGCGTGTCATAGCCAACCCAAACACCGACCACGATGTCTGGCGAGAAGCCGACAAACCAGGCGTCCTTGTAGTCGTTGGTGGTGCCGGTTTTGCCCGCCAGCGTGCGGTTGAGCGACATGATCGCCGTGCCGGTGCCGCGGCGCACCGCCCCCTCCAGCATCGAAACAACCTGGAACGCCGTGACCGGGTCCAGCACCTGCTGGCGTGCGTCCGGCAAGGTGGGGGCGTCTTCGCCGGCCTGCCAGCCGCTGGCGCAGCCCGGGCAGTCGCGCTTGTCGCTGACATCGAGCGTGCGCCCGCCCTCATCCTGCACCCGGTCCACCAGCGTCGGCGTGATGCGCTTGCCGCCATTGACGAACGCCGCATAGGCCGCAGTGAGTTGCAGCACTGTGGTTTCGCCCGTTCCCAGCGCGAGAGATGGCACCGCGATCTGCCGGCCCGGCTCATACACGCCCAGCCGTTCGCCCGCCGCCAGCACCCGTTGCGGCGTCATGGCGAAGGCCAGCCGTGCGGTCATTGAATTGAGCGATTGTTGCAGGCCGATCCGCAGGGTGGTGGCCCCGCGAAACTGGCGGGTATAGTTTTCCGGGTTCCAGCCGGCGGACGCCTCATCAAGCGGGGCGTCGTTGAAGCGGGAGGCGGGCGTCAGGCCGCAGCCGCCGCGCAGGCGCATCTCTTCATCGCCCGTGCACGGCTCCAGGCCAGCGGCATAAACCAGCGGCTTGAACGCCGATCCCGGCTGGCGCATCGAACGCGCCCGGTTCAACTCACCTTCATTGAAGGAATAGCCGCCCACCATCGCCAGCACGCGGCCGGAATGGGGGTCCATCGCCACCAGCGCGCCCTGCACCTCCGGGCGCTGACGCAGACCGCACGGGCGGCGGACATCATCTGGACATTGGACATAAATCGCCGCGCCCGCCTTCAGCGCGCGGTTGGCGTCGCGGCGGGCCCCTTGGGCGGCCCATTGCACATCGTTGGGATCGAGGCTGCGCTCGACATTGTCGGCGCGCTTGATGCGCACCACGCCACGATCGGTGTTGGTCACGACGGCGCGGTTCCAGCCGGTCATCGCCGGCACAGACGGCACTTCGCGCAAGGCGGCGGCGATATCGCCATCGGTGGCGATGATCTTCACCGGCCCGCGCCAGCCCTTGCGGCGGTCATATTGCTCCAACCCGCGGCGCAGCGACCGAACGGCGGCCAGTTGCAGTCGGGTGTCCAGCGATGTGCGGATCGACAGCCCGCCCTTGTTCAGCATGTCTTCGCTGAAGCGCTTTTTGATGTCCTGGCGGACATCCTCCACAAATGAGCCGGCGGCGAGATATTGATCGCCCGACATCCGGTCAACGATCACCAGCGGTTCCTTGGCGGCGGCGTCGGCCTGGGCGGGGGTGATGTTGCCATTGGCCGCCATGCGCGACAGCACCCAATTGCGCCGCTCCGTGACGCGATCGCGGTTGCGCGGATTGGCGTATTCCGACGGCGCCTGCGGCAGCGCCGCCAGGAACGCCATTTCCGACAGGCTCAACTCATCAAGCGATTTGTCGAAATAGTTCAGCGCAGCGGCGGCCACCCCATAAGCGCGATTGCCCAGGAAGATCTCGTTGAGATACAATTCCATGATCTTCTGTTTGTCGAACGCGCGTTCAATCCTGCGGGCCAGGAACGCCTCTTTCAGCTTGCGCATGATCGTGCGGTCGCTGGTGAGCAGCATATTCTTGGCGACCTGTTGGGTGATCGTCGAAGCGCCCTGCATCCGGCCTTCGCCGGTGAAAATCGTACCGATATTCACCAGGGTCGCACGGGCGAGGCCGACATAATCAATGCCCTCATGCTCCCAGAAGGATTTGTCCTCGGCGGAGGTGAAGGCGTCCTGTAGTTGGCGCGGGATCGACTGGATCGGCACAAAAATGCGGTGTTCGTCGGCGAATTCAGCGATCAGTTTGCCATCGCCGGCATAGACGCGGGTGGTTTGCGGCGGTTGATAGTCCTGCAGCTGGCGCTCATCCGGCAGGCCCTGCACCGCCACCACCAGCAGCGCTACCAAGCCTAGCACGCCGACCGCCACCGCGCCGCCGCCCCAAATCAGGACGCGGCGCCACAGATTGGGCTTTTCCGGGGCCGGCGCCGGCCCGCCGAACGGGTCGCGGGGGTCGTAACCGTCCTGATCGTACATCGACATGCGGATCAACCTTGTCTGCGCTGCGCCCTATTCACGATCGGCGCCGCCATCGGGGCGGCCGTGGTCGTGAAGCGGGATTATGTCTCTGTGATGGCCTGCGGCAAGGCACGCCTGCGGCAAGCGGGGCACTCGGCCGTTCAGGGGCGTGACTGATTTGCCCCGGGCCGTAAAGAGCGCGCGGTGCGACGAGATGGTGTGATACGCGGCGAAAAGCGGGTGGAGGAAGGCGTTTACTGTCGCGGGGGGGCGCTGCCCGCGGCTTCCACCGGCGGGCCCTGCAGGGCTTGACGCACCGCCGCGGCCGAGGGGCGGCCCTCATAACCCTGATTGGGCGCCACCGTGATCAGTAGCTGTCGATTGACCACCATCGCATTCGGCCGATCGCCCATCTGGATGATCACCCGCTCCACCCGCATCACCGTGGGCGGCGCCTGCTGCATGCCTTCGGCGGCGCGGCGCGCGGCGTCCGCCACCACGCCGGTCGCGGCTGGCGGCGGTTGGGCCGGCAGCTCTACCGGAACCGGACGGCCAAAGCGCTGCTGGGCGGCGCGTTCCAGCTCCGCCAGTTGCGCGCGCATGGACACGCCTTGCGGCGGCGTTGGTGATATCCGGGCCACCTGCCCGGTCATGATTGCCGGCGCGCCATTGGGAGCGTTTTCGCGATACACAATCACCCCGCCCATCGGCGTGATCCGCAGCATCACATCGCCGGTGTCGGTCTTGTAGATTTCATCGCCCCGCGGCCCGCCAACGGGGCGCAGCACGTGAACCTCATCGCTGCCTTCAAACTTGATCAGTGCGGCGCGCTGGCCCGTCCGGTCGAGCACGAACCGGACCCCGCCATCGGGCGTCTCAAAGCGCTGGGCGCCGGAGGCGGCGGGGGCGCCCTGCTGCGGCGACTGCGCCTGGGCCTCCCCTTGCGTTAACGTCAAGGCTGCGGCCCCAACCAAGGCGCCATGCAACAGCGCTCCGGAGAGGACAGCGGCTGTCTGGGATTTCAAATCATGCATGGCGGGGGATAAAGGCCTCGACCTGGGCGCTTTTGCGGCGTGTTTTGCGCAGCCGAATGGCGATCGGCGAAAAGGACTGGCCTGTGGCGGAAATGCCGCAGGGCAATCGCAGGTGCTGCGACAATCACGGCGCTTCGAAACCGGTATGTTTCGCCGAGCGCCTCGAATCCCTGTCGCGAAAAATTCACTTGCTTTACCCGCCCCAGCATTCATAAAACAAAACATGAACTAGCAGCCTGTCGGACTGATGTCTTTGAGGGGCCGTTGGGATTTGTCGCCATCGTTGGCGGACTGGCTCAGGCCGCGGTGAGCCGGACGAGGCGTCTGCAGTTGTAGGCGAGCGCCACCAAAGACCATTCTGTTTTCACCTGATCGAGGCCGCGCAGGAGGA
>JBIKVO010000212.1:0-5663 GCA_044356795.1 Caulobacterales bacterium | reverse complement strand
CAGCGGGCGCCGGGGCCGTTTTGTTTCTGGCGTAACGGCGGGTTGTTACCGGTTCTTCCCCGGCGTCCACAACACGTCGCCCGCCGCGCGATTGGCAAAGCGCGCCGCCACAAACAGCCAGTCCGACAAGCGATTGATATAGGCCAGCGCCGCCGGCGATACGGTCTCCCCTGGCATCGCGGCCAGTGCCGCGCATTCACGTTCCGCCCGGCGGCAAATGGTGCGCGCCAGATGTAAATGCGCCGATAGCGCGGCGCCCGCCGGCAGCACAAACGATGTCAGCGGCGAAAGCGTCTCGTTCATCGCGTCAATTTCCCCCTCCAGGCGCACGACTTGCGTCGGCTGAACCCGCAGGGCCTCGAACGGCAGGGGGGTATCGCGCTCGGGCGTGGCGAGATCGGCGCCAAGGTCGAACAGGTCATTTTGGATCGCCTCCAATCGGGGATCAAGGCCCGCATCGGCATGCAGCCGGGCAAGGCCAAGGGCAGCGTTCGTCTCATCCACGGCGCCATAGGCGGCCACCCGCGCGCTGAACTTGGCGACATCCTCCCCTGTCGCCAGCCGCGTACGGCCACTATCGCCCGCTTTTGTATAGATGCGATCAAGCCGAACCATTTAGCCGCCCTTCATGCGCTCAACGAAGAAAAGAGCAGTCATCACGATAATAACGGCGATGAACTGTGTTAAAACGCGCAGCCGCATCATGCGGTTGGACCAAGATCGGCCAAAATCTCCGCCCTTAAACATGGCGTAGACGCCAAAACACAGGGTTGCGAATACAAGAGCAAGGGCCAATAGAATTACGATATTGAAGATCGCCGGCATTTTCGACACCATGTGATTTCCTTGCGTCGCGGGAAGGACGCAAGGCGAAGTTGCGTGCGGGTCTGGAGCGGATCCGCAAACGGCTTCAACCGGATCAGCCATACCCCATCCGCCGGTCGCTGCGCCATGGTGTGCTTGCGGGCGTCGCAGGTGTGGCCGCGCCGGATGCTGCACCGGACGCTCGACGCCTTTGGATCGATCCATGGACCAATCCCGCCTGACCGCCAGGGACCGCCAGAAGCTGTACACGCGTGCTCGCGTAGTGGATGCCGCCCGCGCCCTCTTTGCTGAAAAAGGCTATGAGCAGGCCACCATCCGCGATATCGCCGCGCGCGCGGGCGTCGCCCCCGGCAGCGTGTTTACAACCTTCCAAACCAAAGCGGATCTGCTGCTGGAGATCGTTTTCACCCGATATTTCGATATCGCCGAGCAGTTGAGCCTGCCGATCGAGGCCGGCGACGACGCGATCAGTCAGCTGCGCCAGTTTGCGCTGCGCGCCTATGCTGTGGAGTTGAAGGAGCCGCGCCTGCTGGCGGAAACGATCGCCGCTAGCTGGACATGGACGCCCGCGGCCGACATGGAAAATCGCCGCCGCATGGCGCCGCTGCTAGGGCTGATCGAACGGGTTCTGACCCGCCGCCTCAGTGGCCCGTCGCAGGGGCCGCCGGGGGAAGATATCGCGCTGTTGTCGGACATGGTGTTTGCGATTTATCTGCACAATTTCCGCCACGCTTTGTTTGACGGTGCAACACCGGAAGAGTTGGCGCAGCGCTTTGAGCGCCAATTGCGTTTGATTTTGCCGCCCTGACGCACAACTATTCTGCTACAAAAGCAAACGACGTCTTTCGCCGCCATGCGCCAATTGTGAACTCATTGACATCGTGACCTGAGTTGAGTCACTGTTTCCAGATGCGCTCCGCGCGCCTGTCTGGGGGAAGTCATGGAAGTTTTGCTTTCGATATTCAACGCGTTCAATACCAATTTCTGGTTTACGCTACTTATCTTTTTGGCGGTCGCTGCCGGTGTTATATTTTTGCTTTCCGGGGGAAAGCTTCAGCCTGCTTTAGTTGGACTTTTTCGCACGGCGCTGACCTTTTTTACAACGCCGTTTGTGTTTTTGCGCGATGCTTTGACTGTCTTGCAGGGCTCGGCAGAAGCGGAGAAAGATTATCAGCGGACCCGCGTGTTCATGCTCTACCGCTACAGCCGGCTACAGTATCTTGGTCTGTTGATCCTGGCGATCCTGGTGCTGGCGGGTGGTGTATCAACGGCTTTGTTCTCGTTGGCGCCGCAGCGCGAATTGGAAATGCAGCGCCTCCTCTCGCAACAAGTCGAAAGTCTGGACAAGCAGATTGCGGACGTTTTGGCGCGCGCTGGCGAAGTCCCAACGCCTGAGCGCATCGCCGAACTAACCAAATCGCGGGACGATCTGCGCACCACGCTTGAGACGCAGCGCAGTCAATCCAACGCCTACCAGCAGCAAGGGCCTGCGGGTCCTATCGTTCAGCAGATCGCGAATGCCCGCTCGCCAGAGAGTGTATCGCGCTTGACGGGGATGATCGATTCCTACTTGGCGTCGTGCCCAAACGGGTTCAACTGGCAAGGCTTCACAGAAGAGACTTGCACGGCCGCACGAAGCTTCCTGGTTGAATTTGCAAGGCTGCGGGCTCTGGAGTTGAACACGGCGCGCGCCTTGGAGGAAGCCGATCAGGCGCTGCAGCAAGCTTCTGCGCAATCCGAACAGGCTCAATCGACGATTACATCGTTACAACAACAATTAGCCAGCGCACGCGAAGCACAAGGGCGCGTGTCCTTGTTCAACCCGAGTGTCATCGGCGAAAAACTTAGCGGCGCCGTCATGACGATCCTTGGCGCAATGTTGGCGGTCGTTTTTATCGTATGGTTTGGCGCGCTGTTTATCGATGTCTTGAACTGGATCATTTTGATGCTTCGAGTCACTGAAAAAGACGCAATGACCAAGCTGCCCAACGCCATGCGGGAATATGCCAGCGACGGCGACAAGTCCCCGCCGCACACGCCGACCTCATAGAGCGGATGCAAGGCCGTCGGCGGGCAGCATGCCCGCCGACGGATCAGCCTGCTTTCTCCCGCAGCAGCACAAGCTCTTCGGCCGCCGTTGGATGCAGGGCTACGGTGGCGTCCCACTGGCGTTTGGTCAGCCCCGCCTTCACCGCAATCGCGGCCAGCTGGATCATCTCCGGCGCGTCGGCGCCAGCGATATGCACGCCCACCACCCGGTCATCGGCGGCGCGTGCGATGATCTTCATCAGCGTACGTTCGTCGTTGCCGGCCATGACATGCTTCATTGGCCGGAATGTGGTATTATACACATCTACCGGGCCAAACTGGATGCGCGCGTCCTTCTCGGTGAAGCCCACCGCGCCCACCGGCGGGCGCCCGAACACGGCGGTCGGCACGTCACGGTGATCCACTTTAGTTGGCCGGCCATTGAATTCCGTGTCGGCGAAGGCTTGCCCCTCGCGGATCGCGATCGGCGTCAGGTTGACCCGGTTGGTGACATCGCCCACCGCCCAGATCGACGGGCAGGAGGTGCGCGAATAGGCGTCCACCGCTACGGCGCCATCGGCGGTGAGACGCACGCCGGCGCTTTCCAGGCCAAGCCCCAGCACATGCGGCCGCCGCCCGATCGCAGCCATCACCAGCCCGGTGTCCAGCGTCATCCCGTTCGACAGCGTGACCAGATAGGCGCCGTCCTGCATCTGGATGCTGCTCACGGTCGACCCTGTCAGCACCTGCACGCCGATGCGCTTGATATTGGATTGCACGTGGTGGCGAATGTCGTCGTCAAAGCCGCGCAGGATGGTGTCGCCGCGATACAGCAGCGTGGTTTCCACCCCGAGGCCATGAAAGATCGACGCAAACTCCACCGCGATATAGCCGCCCCCCAGCACCAGCGCGCGGCTGGGCAGTGCGTCTAGCAGGAACGCCTCGTCCGAGGTGATCGCAAATTCAGCGCCAGGTACGCCGTCCAGGCCCACCGGACGCCCCCCCACCGCCACCAGGATACGCTCCGCCGTGACAATCTCGCCAGAGCCCGCCATGCGCACGCGGTGTGGCCCCTCCACCAGCGCGCGATCCTCGATCAATGTTGCGCCGGCTTTTTCCAGGTTGGCGCGGTAGATGTCGGACAGGCGGCCCACCTCGGCCTGCACATTGTTGCGCAGAGTGGGCCAGTCGAACCTGGCCCACTCCACGCTCCAGCCATAGCCGGCGGCGTCTGCAAAGCTTTGCGCGTACTCGGCGGCGTAGGCGAAGTGCTTCTTGGGCACACAGCCGCGGATGACGCAGGTGCCGCCGACGCGGCTCTCCTCAGCGATCGCGACGCGCGCGCCAGCCTGCGCCGCGATGCGCGCGGCCCGCACCCCGCCGGAGCCCGCGCCGATGACAAAAAGGTCGAAGTCGTAGCCTGACATTTGCACAACTTAGAGGGTGGAAGGGCCGGGTGCAAACGAGCGGTGGTGGAAATTAGGCTGTGTTGAAGTGTAAGGCAGGAGCCAGCCCAAAGCCTAGCTGACGTCTTCAGGCAAATTGACCAAGATGTGCTGCGAATTCAGCCCGGTTCGTGACGCCCATCTTGTCATAGATCGCTTTGGTTTGTGCACGGATTGTGTTTTCCGATGCGCCGCGACTTTGAGAGACGGCTGCGATGGTTTCGCCGCGCAGCAAAGCGCATGCAACCTCAGCCTCGGCTTGCGTCAACCCAAAGACGGCGCGCATGAGTGCGATTTTCTCGATATTATTGCTCCGCGCCATCCGCGCAACGATCAGTACTTGCGCCTCGAATGAAAATCCGTGCGCGCGGCGCGGCAAAGGCGCGACATCAAGGATCAAGGGGGCATGCGGCGGGTCGCGCCGAAGGACAATCGCGCTCATGCTTGGCTGCATTCGAAGCGCCGTCGCAGCGACCGCCTCAGTCAGCGCTGTGGCATTTGGCTGGGCCGCCGCCGTTAGTCGCCCGCCCTTCAAGGCGAGCGGCTGGTCTGCTCCAATGAGGGTGTCCGTGACTGGCGTGCGGGCCAAAACACGGCACGCACTATCGCAAACAAAGGCTGCAATAGACAGTGCTTCAAATGCACCGGCGATCAACTGCGCACCCTGTCCCTCGAGCGCTATTTGTGCACGCACTGCCATGCGAACATGGGGCGCAATCGCCGCCAGAGTGCGGCGCACGTCGTCGTTGGCGTGGCCTTCTCGCCGTGAGCGATTGACCGTCAAGCCGATCAACATCTCGCGCTCTTGGATGATGTTCGTCAGGCAGATGTAGGGGATGTCCATACGGGTAAAGTAATCGCGATAAATGATCGACGACCGATGGTCTTCCGGCGTTATAAAATTCGCCTCAGTCAGCACCTGAAAGACGGCAGCTTTACTTCCAGCGCGCACGCGCGGATTCACCAGGGGGTTATGCCCATCGACTGCGGCAAGTTCAGACAGATATTCCGGCTCAAAATTGGTGATATGGTTGAACGGCGTGGCCCCGTTGGCGCCAATCCCAATTAGGGAAGCTCTGATTTAGACACAAAATCCGCGCGGTAATTGGTCTTTTCGTGCTTTCTTGGCCGATGGGGTCGTTTTTTCATCCGGTTTCCCCCTAATTCGAGGGGGAACCCGCATTTTTGGGCAGACTCCGCCCCTGATCAAGCCGCCGCAAGTCGGCGACGAGAGAGGAAAAGATTGCAGAGCCCGCAGGCAACAAACAGTCTGTTCGTATTTTTCTTCAGCCCGCGATAGCGGACCTTAGCGAAACCAAACACACGCTTGATGATCAAGAATGGGTGCTCACCCTTCGCCCGGAC
>JBIKVO010000211.1:0-5682 GCA_044356795.1 Caulobacterales bacterium | reverse complement strand
GCGGCCTGCTGGATTGGGGCCTGGAGCGGCGCGATTGCGTTGTGGCGCTGGGCGGCGGGGTGATCGGCGATCTGGCGGGCCTTGCTGCGGGATTGCTGAAGCGTGGGGTGGATTTCGTTCAGGTTCCCACCACGCTGTTGGCGCAGGTGGATTCCAGCGTGGGCGGAAAAACCGCGATCGACACCGTGCACGGAAAAAATTTGATCGGCCTATTCTATCAGCCGCGCCTGGTTTTGGCCGATACTGCCGTGTTGAACACTTTGCCGGATCGCGAGATGGGCGCGGGCCTTGCGGAAGTGGTGAAGTATGGGCTGATCAATGACGCGGCGTTTTTTGATTGGTGCATTACTCACGCCGCCGCGCTGCGCGCGCGTGACAACGCGCTGATGGTGAAAGCGGTGCAACACTGCGTCGGCGCGAAAGCGGCGATCGTGGCGGCTGATGAAACCGAAACCGGCGATCGCGCTTTACTGAATTTGGGCCACACATTTGGCCATGCAATT
This sequence comes from Caulobacterales bacterium, assembly GCA_044356795.1. Taxonomy (GTDB): domain Bacteria; phylum Pseudomonadota; class Alphaproteobacteria; order Caulobacterales; family Aquidulcibacteraceae; genus JBIKVO01. The sequence goes on along the minus strand of JBIKVO010000211.1, from coordinate 5,179 downwards.
GAAGCGTTGAGCGGCATGGATGGTGCGGTTTTGCATGGGGAAGCGGTGGCGATCGGGATGGCGCTGGCGTTTGATTTTTCCGCAGTGCTTGGCTTGTGCGCGGGGGAGGAGGCGCTGCGCGTGCGCGATGGGCTTGCGGCTTTGCATTTGCTCACCCAAGCGCCTGCATCCGTGCGCGCGGCGGGCGCCGACGCCATGATGATGGCTATGGCGCAGGACAAAAAGAACGAGGCCGGTCGCCTCACCTTGATTTTGGCGCGCGGCGTTGGGCAGGCCTTCATCATGAAGGACGCCCCGCGGGAGCGGCTGCGCGCGTTTTTGCAACACCAATTGGGTTAATCGCCATGGGCGCAACAGAAGTTCTTGCCGCTATTGGATTGGCGGCGGCCACGGCCATTATTTTGGCTTTGATTTCGGGCTTTTTCTCCGCCGCCGAAACCGGCCTGACGGCTGCGTCGCGCGCGCGGATGTACCAGTTGGAGCGCGACGGCGACGCCAGCGCCGCCCAGGTCAATGAATTACTGGAGCGGCGCGAACGCACGATCGGCGCGCTGCTGTTGGGCAACAATTTGCTTAACACGATTGCCGCGGCTGTCACTACGGCCGTGCTGGCAGAGCCGTTGGGCGAATTCGGGGTGGCGATCGCGGCCGGCGTCACCACCATTATTGTGCTGATCTTTGCCGAAGTGTTGCCGAAAACCTATGCGATCGCGCATCCCGACAAAACCGCGCGTTTGGTGGCGCGGCCGGCGAAGTTTTTCGTGTGGATCTTGTCGCCGATCGTGACGGCGGTGCAATGGATTGTCGGCGGCACGCTGCGCTTGTTTGGCCTGATGAATAAGGGCGCGTTTGATCCTTATGCGCTGCAGGAGGAAGTGCGCGGTGCGATTGAGCTTGGGGCCGAGGAAGGCGCGGTGGAAGAAGAGGTTGCCAAGCGTGTGACCGGCGCTCTCGATCTTGGCGAATTGACGGTGGGCGAAGTGATGATCCACCGCAAAAATATGAGAATGATCGACGCCGATTTGCCGCCGCGCGAAATTCTGGCGCAAGCCATGGCCAGTTCGCACACTCGCCTGCCGATCTACAAAGACGAGCAGGAAAACATTATCGGCGTGCTGCATGCGCGCGATCTGTTACGCGCGATCTCAGAAAAGGGCCGCGATGGAATTGTGCTGGCTGATGTGATGCGCAAGCCTTGGTTTGTGCCGGAAACAACATGGGCGGAAGATCAGCTTGCGGAGTTTTTGAAACGTCGGGAGCATTTCGCCCTGGTGGTGGATGAATATGGCGCACTCAAGGGCCTGGTGACGCTTGAGGACATCATCGAAGAGATCGTCGGCGATATTCGCGATGAACACGATATTGCGGTGCAGGGCGTTCGCCCGCAGCCCGACGGCAGTGTCAATGTGGATGGCGTGGTGCCGATCCGCGATCTCAATCGTGCGATGGGTTGGGATTTGCCGGACGAAGAGGCCGTGACGGTGGCCGGGCTGGTGATCCATGAGGCGATGGCGATCCCCGAGCCGGGGCAGGTGTTTTCGTTCCATGGCTATCGGTTTTTGATCCTGCGCCGAAACCGTAATCAGATCACGGCGCTGCGCTTGGAAAAAATGGATGCCGAGAAGGAAGACGATGTAGGATGATGTCGCTCACGCGTCGGGGAATACGGTCTCGATTGGACGCCAGGCGCCGGCGCGCAAAATCTCCAACGGCCGGAATTGCGCCTTGTAGGCCATCTTCTGCGACCCCGGCACCCAATATCCGAGATACACGTGCGGCAAGCCCGCGCGTTGGGCGCGCAAAATATGATCGAGAATGACAAAGGCGCCCATCGAGCGCCGCTCGTCGCCGGTGTCGAAAAAGCTGTAAACCAGCGAAAGCCCATCGCGCAGGATGTCGGTCAGGGCGCAGGCGGCCAGCTCGCCGGCATGCGGGCCGCTCTTGTAGCGATACTCAACGATGTGGGTTTGCACGCTCGTTTCTTCGACCATCGCGGCATAATCCAACAATGTCATGTCGGCCATGCCGCCAACCCCATGGCGCGACAGAAGATAGCGGCGCAGTAGCCAAAATTGTTCCTCCGTCGCCTGGCCTGAGGTTAGCCGGGGATCGAGATCGGCGTTGCGATGAATCACCTTGCGCCAGCGCCGGTGCGGTGCAAACTGATCCGCCACCACCCGAGCGGAGATGCAGCTGTCGCAAGTCTCGCAGGCCGGGCGGTAGGCGATATTCTGCGAGCGGCGAAAGCCCGCATGGGTGAGGCTGTCGTTCATCGATACCGCGTCTGGGCCATCCAGCGCTGTGAACACCTTCCGCTCCCGCCGGCCGGGCAGGTACGGACAGGCCGCCGGCGACGTCAGATAGAACCGCAGATTCTTGTTGGCGAATGGACGCGACACGACACCCTCTGTGGCGGTGAGGGTGTGGCGGCGGGCGCCATCCCGTCAAGGGCGCACCCGTGTCCGTAATGATTGGGCAGGCCTTTGCGCTAAGGTTGAGCGCCAAAGGGTAGCACGGGGGCTTCGCGCAGCAGCGTGATCGCCACCCGACGGTTGCCTGGCATGTCCGGATCCTCCGGGAACAGCGGCTCCGCGTCCGCCTTGCCGGCGATCTGGTACACCCGCTCTCCGGCCACGCCATTGGCCTCCAGGATGCGGCGCGCGGCGTTGGCGCGCTGGGCCGAAAGCTCCCAGTTGGATTGACCGCGCGGGGGCTGGGCCCCATCGGTATGGCCGGAAATGCTCAGCCGATTGGGCAATCCTGTCACCACTTGCGACACCACCGACAACAGGCGCTCGGCGCGGGGATTGGGGCGTGCGGCGCCCGCCTCAAACATGGAGCGGCCTTCTTCGTCGATCAATTGGATGCGCAGCCCCTCCGGCGTGATGTCCATCACCACCTGTTTAGACAGTTCGGCCAGTTCCGGGCGGCTCTCGATCGCCTGTCGGATGGCCTGCTCGGCGCGCTGGAACTCGGCGTCGCTTTGTTTGGCTTTGGACTCCGACTGGCTGGCGCCTTGCGCGCTGGTCTCGCCATGGTCCGGGGTGACCGCCCCCTGGATAGCGCCATCGCGCGCGGCGCCCTCTGTGCGGGCGATTTCGATCGCTTGCCGGGCGCCCGCGTCCGCGAGGGACTGGCCAGCCAAAAGCCCGCCCGCGCCGTTAGTGGTTTCCGCGACGCTGGCCGGGGCGAAGAAGTCGGCGATGCCGCGCTTTTGCTCGGGCGTGGTGGTATTGATCAGCCACATCAGCAGGAAGAACGCCATCATCGCCGTCACGAAGTCGGCATAGGCGACCTTCCAGGCGCCGCCATGATGACCATGGTCGCCCTTGACGATCTTCTTGACGATCACTGGGGCTGGGGCTTGGTTCGCCGCCGGCATGGTCTAGGTCCGTGTGGGTCTGAAACGTTATGGGCCTTTGTGCACGCACCGTCGTTAAGACCCGGTATGCAAGGGCGTGAAAGGATATGGAATTCCGCATGAGCGGCGAACATCAAGACGACGCGCGGGCCTATCGACGGACCCTGGGATGCTTTGCAACCGGGGTATGTCTGATCACGGTGGCCGATCGGGAAGGGCCGGCGGCCATCACGGTGAATTCATTTACGTCGGTGTCGCTGCACCCACGGCTGATCCTGTGGTGTTTGGACGCGGGCTCCGACCGGTATCGGTTGTTCGCGGAGGCGGAGGCGTTTGGGGTCAATATCCTCGCGGCGGATCAACAAGCCGTGTCTGCACGCTTTGCCACGCCAGGCGCCTGCCGGGTGGAGGCGGACGTGATCGAGATGTGGGGGGCGGCGCCGGTTCTGCGCCATGGCTTGGCGCGCTTGTCTTGCACGGTGGCTCGGCGCGACGTGATGGGCGATCATTTGGTGATTGTCGGTGCGGTGGAGCGGTTCGACGCGGAACCCGGCGCTGGGCTTACCTACTTCCGTGGTCGCTATGGGGAGGCGTTGGCGGCGACAGTCTGACGGCGGCTGCCCGATCTGGATCGGCGGTGGACCGGATCGGAGTGGGTGACCTCAACCGAGGACGGTAAGGATGCAGCAAGACTTGGCGCGTTAAGTGAACGCTAACAGACGACATTCGCCATGCTCCAAAAGCTGATCAAGACTGCGCTGATCCTCGATCCAAATAAATATCAGATGCAGCTGTTGTCACAGACGCTGCAGGCGGCGGGCGTCTGCTCTATTAAGGCTTATGGTTTGGCCGCTGAAGCGCGCGAAGCGCTGGGGCTATTAAATCCGTGCGTGCTGTTTGTCGATTCCGATTTGCCCGACGGCGACGGCGTCAGTTTTGTGCGCGGGTTCCGGCGCAGCCAGAATGTGCGTAATCGCAAAGCTGCCGTGGTGATGACGGCGCAGGGGGCCAAGACACTGACGGTTTCGCAGTCGTCCGACGCGGGCGCCAATGCCTTGCTAGTCAAGCCGATCGCGCCGACGCAGGCGATCATGATGATTAAGCGGATGATGGAAAATCCGCGCATGTTCGTTGATGCGGCGACGTATGTCGGGCCGTGTCGGCGCTATGGCGTGGCGGCGGCGCCGACCCCGTGTCCGCGCCAGCGCGCCGAAGATAGAGCACTGGAGCGGCTGGAGTGGATGGGCCGGCGGGATGAGGCGATCACAACGCTCGCGCGGGAGGGGATTGCGGCGTGCGGCGGCGATGAACCCGCGCGGGCGCGGTGTTTGGCGCAGGCCGGCATGTTGGCTGATGTGGCGCTGCTCTTGGAGGATCAGGTCATGCGCGCGGCGGCCGACATGGCGGTGCGCATCTTGGCTGACGATGTCAATGTCGCAATCCGCGCAAAGGCCGGAATCTTGTTCAAAGCGCTGGCGCTGTTTGTCGATGTTGCGCCAGATGATCCGCGGCGTGTGCAGCTTTCTGCGCTCTTGGATGGACTTGCGGCTTAACGGCGCCGCCAAGTGGGCGCAACTGCGCTTTGTCGTGTCAGAATCGGCATTGAGCGTGCAGTCCATGCTTGGTTTCACGTCGGTAGCGACATTCGCGTCGCCTTTCCAGCTCCGCTGCTTCGGCGCGGCGTGTTCGGGTGCGCGCGGTGTCGACAGGGCGGCCGCGACCTTGTTCCAGCATTTTTGCAAGAGCGTCGTGGCCGTCGTATCCGCGCCTGCTTGGGCCATGGGTCGCAAATCTGCGATTGCGGCTTTCTACATCAAG
>JBIKVO010000210.1:0-5756 GCA_044356795.1 Caulobacterales bacterium | reverse complement strand
CCCTGGCGAACCGCCGATCAGCACCCAGTTTTTGTGGGACGCCGCGCAGTCGGGCTACGGCGGATTGACGCAGACGTCAATGTTGACGCATTGGTGACGCAGCGGTGATCTACGCTGTATACAGGCGCGTAAATCCGCTAACCATGAAACCGGGTGTGAACAGCAAAAGGCGTCAGGACAAGTCGGCCGTGAATGAACGCCTTCCCCGCGCAAGCATTTCCCACGCCAATGACGCCCCGATTGTGGTTTGGCTGCGCCAGGATTTGCGGCTGGATCATCATCCCGCGGTCAGCGCTGCATGCGCTAGTGGGCGTGCGATTGTCTTCCTCTATGTGCTTGACGACGATAGCCCCGGGCGATGGCGCATGGGGGCGGCCTCGCGATGGTGGCTGCATCACAGCCTCAAAACGCTGCAAACCGACATCGCCAGGCGAGGCGGGGTTTTGGTTTTGCGGCGCGGCGACAGCGCGGCGGTCGTGCCCGGGTTTGTGCGCGAAATTGGCGCGGCCGAAATCATCTGGAGTCGGATGATCGAGCCGTTCGTGATCGCTCGCGATACAGCGCTGAAACAGCACCTCACCGAAGCTGGCGTGCGGGCACAAAGCGTCAACGCACAACTTCTGGTGGAACCGTGGACGTTGCGTCCCGGCACAAAGCCTGCCCCGGGCCAGCCGCCAGCGTTCAAGGTCTATTCGCCATTCTGGCGCGCCGCCCTGGCCAGCGGCCTTGCCCCGCCCGCGTCGCTAGCACCCGCCCGCCTGCTTGCCCCGGAGAAACGTCCGCCGTCGGATCGCTTGGATGATTGGGGCCTGTTGCCGACACAGCCCGATTGGGCCGGCGGCCTGCGCGCGGCCTGGACGCCCGGTGAGATGGGGGCCAAGGCGCTGTTGCAGCAGTTTTTCAACCAAGCTTTGAGCAGCTATCCCACCGAGCGAAATCGCCCAGACAAGCCCGCCACCTCCCGTCTGTCGCCGCACCTGCATTTCGGCGAAATCAGCCCGCAGATGTGCGCCCAGGCGGCCTATGCGTCGGGCGCGCCGCAAAGTGCGATTGACAAGTTTGTCGCCGAACTTGGATGGCGCGAATTTTCGCACCATTTGCTTTACCACTATCCCGACTTGCCCGACCGCAACTGGCGCAGAGACTTTGACGCATTTCCATGGCGCGAAGATCGTGCTGGATTGCGGGCGTGGCGGCGCGGGCAAACCGGATATCCGATTGTCGATGCCGGAATGCGCGAGTTATGGGTGACCGGCTGGATGCACAACCGAGTTCGGATGATTGTCGCGTCGTTTCTAATCAAGCATCTGCTGATCAATTGGCGCGCGGGCGCGGATTGGTTTTGGGATACGCTGGTCGACGCCGATCTCGCCAACAACGCCGCTTCCTGGCAATGGGTTGCGGGGTCGGGCGCGGATGCGGCGCCCTATTTCCGCATTTTCAATCCGATCGCGCAGGGCAAAACCTATGACCCGGACGGCGCCTATGTCCGCCGATTCCTACCCGAGCTTGCCCGCCTGCCGACAGCCTTTATCCATGCCCCGTGGACGGCGCCCGCGCCAGTGCTGAAAGAGGCGGGCGTGCGTTTGGGTGCGACCTACCCCGCCCCCATCGTCGACCATAGCGAAGCACGGACGCGGGCGTTGTCTGCGTTTAAAACCTTGAAGACATCGAGCGCCGCATCGTCGGCGGAGTGAAGGAGACCTTTTCATGCGGATTGCGGTGATCGGCGCCGGCGTCGCCGGACTTGGGGCGGCCTGGTCCTTAAAGGATGTGCACGATGTCACCGTGTTTGAGAAGAACGCCCGCCTTGGCGGCCACGCCCACACTGTCACCGTCGATTATGATGGCGCCGCCATTGATGTCGACACCGGGTTTATCGTTTATAATGAACCCAATTATCCCAATCTGGTCGCATTGTTCGATGCCCTGAATGTGGCAACATTCGCATCCGACATGAGTTTCGCCGTATCAGACCCAGAGGGGTTTGAGTGGTCTTCCAATGGGATTGGCGGCCTGTTTGCCTGGAAGCGCAACATCACCAATCCCAGCTTCCTGGCGATGCTGAGCGATATTGTGCGCTTTTCAGCCGCCGCGCGCGCTGACCTCGCCGCCGAGCGTCTGAACGGCGGCACGTTGGAAGATTATGTGAGGGAATTAAAACTCGGCAGCAGCTTCTTGAAACATTATCTGCTGCCGATGGGGGCGGCGATCTGGTCGACGCCGGAACGCGATATGCTGGCTTATCCAGCAGCGAGTTTTCTGCGCTTTTTTGATAATCACCGCCTCTTGCACATTAACCGGCCCATTTGGCGGTCTGTTGTTGGCGGCAGCCGCAGTTATGTGCGGGCAATCGCTGCAACGCTGCCAGGCCAAATCCAGGCGGGTGATCTGGTTGTCAGCGTCAAAAAAGGCGCACATGGCCTGATCGTACGCCAGGCCAGCGGCGGCGAACAGGTTTTTGATCGCGTGCTGTTTGCCTGTCACTCCAACGAAACCGCAAGCCTCATGGGCGAAGATTTCCCCGCCCAGCGCAGCGTGATCGAAAACATCCGCTACGCGCCCAACACCGCTTATTTGCACCGTGATCGCGCCTTGATGCCGGCGCGGGACAAGGCTTGGGCCTCATGGAACTATATGCGCCAGCCCGCGTCCGCGCGCGATAACGGGCAAGTCACTGTCTCGTACTGGATGAATCTGCTGCAGGGCATCGATCACACCAAGCCGCTGTTTGTCACCCTCAATCCCCACGCCCCCCCCCGCGAAGACCTCACTTTCGGCGTTTTCGCCTACGACCATCCACAGTTTGATCTGGCCGCTCTGGCGGCGCAAAAACAGATAGCGGAACTGCAAGGGAGAGATGGCGTGTGGTTTGCTGGCGCGTGGCTTGGATTTGGCTTCCATGAAGATGGCCTGGCCACGGGCTTGCAGGCCGCGGCTGCCTTGGGTGGGCGCGTGCCATGGGGGGCGGTGCCCCTAAGGCGCGGTGCGGTGCAACCCGTGCCGCCGGACATGCTGAACGGTTCGGGCGCGCAGCGCTTCGAGGTCGCCGCGTGACATCGCCCGGCGCTGCCGGCGCTGTGGGCGCGGACGCGGCATTGTTGCCCGCCTTGACGGGCTATGACGCGATAACGGCACATGTCCGGTTCACGCCATTCAAGCGACGCTTTGCCTACAAGCTGGCGCAGATCCTCATCGATATCGACGCCCCGGAAACGGCCGCGCGCGGCTTGTGGGCGTTCACGGTCAATCGCTTTGGCCTATTCAGCTATTTCGACAAAGACCATGGCGACCGCAGCGGCGTGCGTCTGCGCGGTTGGGCGGAAGGCTTGTGGCGCGATGCCGGGATTGATCTTGCCGGCGGACCCATCCGTCTGCTGACATTCCCCCGCATGTTAGGCTTTGTGTTCAATCCGATCTCCGTATTTTTCGGCTATGGCCCAGATGGGCGCCTGCGCGGCGTTATCTACGAGGTGAACAACACCTTCGGCGAAACCCACGCTTATGTGGCGGCAACCGAGGGCGGCGCCGTCGAAAGCCACACCGCGCCGAAGCGCTTTCATGTTTCGCCTTTCAAGGCTGTGATCGGCGATTATCGTTTTCGCCTCAGCGCGCCTGACGATCGTTTTTATCTGTTTGTCGAAAACCAGATCGACGGCGCAACAGCGCATGTGGCGTCGCTTTTGGGGAAAAGGAAATCCGCGACAAACGCGTGGTTTGTTGGCGTCTTCTTTCGCTTGCCGATGATGACGATGAAAGTGGTTGCCGGCATTCATTGGGAAGCGCTGTGGATCTGGCTGCGCGGCGCGCGCTACCACGACAAACCCACCACGCCGACGCAACCCGCCACCCACGCGGTCGGGCCGCCGCATGCAACCTTCAACGACATATCGGCGCGCAAAGCGTCGCCGCCTTCGCTTCAGCCCGCCATGGAACAGGGGAACATCCTTGGATAGCAGCATCGCTCTTCACCCTTATGCGACACCGTCTGCAGTCGACGGCGAGGCCCCCTTCCAGGCAGAGCGTGCAACGCCCGCCTTGATCGCCGGCATGAAAGGCGCGCCTGCTGCCTTCAAGGCGATGGCGCTGGCTGCATTGAACATCAAGAACGGTGTTGCGGTCATGCATCTGCCGGATGGGCGCCGCATCGCGTTTGGCGATGGCGCGCTGAAAGCACAGATCGTGATCCGCGATTATGCCTGCGCCCGGCGGATCGTGAAATCCGGCGATATCGGCTTTGGAGAAGCGTATATCGCGGGTGAGTGGGACACGCCCGATCTTGCCGCCCTGCTCACTTTTTTCGCTGCCAACGCGGAAGAGTTTGGCCGCATCTGGCGCGGCAATCCGCTGGTGCGCGCGATGCAAGGCCTGCGCCATTGGACGCGGCGCAACTCACGAGCTGGATCACGACGCAACATTCTTGCCCATTATGATCTCGGCAACAGCTTCTATGAACAATGGCTCGACGCCAGCATGACCTATTCCAGCGCCCGCTTCACACAAGCCGGCATGGAGATGGAAGCTGCGCAGACTGAAAAATACCGCGGCATCGCCGACAAACTGGACCTCATGCCGGGTGATCGCGTGCTTGAAATCGGCTGCGGCTGGGGTGGATTTGCGGAATATGCCGCCAAGGTGCGCGGCGCGACGGTGGTAGGGCTGACGCTCTCGGATGAACAATTGGCTCATGCGCGGGCGCGCATCCAGCGCGAAGGATTGAGCGAGCGGGTAGAACTGCGATTGCAGGACTATCGCGACGTTACCGGCCCGTTCGACAAGGTTGCATCGATTGAGATGTTTGAAGCGGTTGGCGAAAAATACTGGCCGGCCTATTTCGGCAAAATCCACGATGTGTTGAAGCCAAGCGGGCGCGCCGCGCTGCAGATCATCACCATCCGCGATGAATTGTACGATGAGTATCGCGCTAACACCGATTTCATCCAGAAGCATGTTTTTCCCGGCGGTATGTTGCCAGGCATGGCGCAGCTGCGCGCGCAGTGCATTGCCGCGCGCCTCGCAATCGCAGACGTAGAAAGCTTCGGCCTCGACTATGCGCGCACCCTGGCGATATGGCGACAAACCTTCTTGACGCGCTGGGAGACGATCGCGCCACTCGGCTTCGACGAACGCTTCCGTCGTTTGTGGGATTATTATCTCGCTTATTGCGAAGCCGGCTTTGCAACCAGGCGCACAGACGTGATCCAAATCGGATTGGTTCGGGATTAATCGGCCGCTGAAGCAGCCCCGAAAGGCGCGACGCGCGGCGCTCAGCACGCTGCTTTGGCTCACATGTTTGGTTCACGTGCTGTAGTTCTCGACCACAGCGACACGCTTGGACAAGATCGAGTGAGATGGACGAAGGCTTTTACCGGGCAGCCTTCACCGCGGCGCGTTTGGTCGGCTCCGGTGGTTCGCCTGGGCCGCCCCAGCCTGTTTGCTTGCGGATCAGCGGCAGGTGCAGCGGCTTGGGCAGCGCATAAATCGCCTTCAGCACCCACGTAAAACGCCGCGGGAAGGTGGTTTCAAATCCGCCACGCATGACGGCCTGTGCAATCCGCTTCGCCGCCGTTGTCGGCTTGATCATGAACGGCTTGGGAAATGCATTGTCTTCCTGGGCCGGCGTTTCAACAAAGCCGGGCGTCGACAGCGACACGCCAATGCCCAGCCGATCCAATTCGATCTTCCAGCATGACGCCATATTGATCAGCGCCGCTTTCGACGCACCGTATGCCGACGCCGTCGGCATACCGCCAAAT
>JBIKVO010000209.1:0-5758 GCA_044356795.1 Caulobacterales bacterium | reverse complement strand
ATATAAAACAAATTTGCACACGAACTTTCTAGCGATTGGTCAATCGCCCTATTTATAGAATACCGCAACGGTCAACTTTCCGGTTAGACATTCTTTTTGGGGTCGCCATCCCACACAGAACCGACCAATGTCTCGTTGGGAGACGCACATGATCCGTCGTGGCTTCAGACTTTTGACTGTGGCTGGAACGATCGGGTCCCGCACGATTATCAACACAATCGCGCAGATGTGCAGGGTTCACCACACCGATGGACCACCCGGCCCAGAAGAGGGCTTGGCGCGGCTTCAGGCGGAGGCCTTTGACTGCCTGGCCGTGGATGTGTGGGCGCCGATTGCGAGCGTATTGGCGTTTCTTCGCAGCGCGAGAATGATGGCGCAAGATGGAAAGCCATTGTTCAACATTCTGTTGAGTATCGCCATCGCGCAACGGGCGGATATTCCAGCCGCAGTGCCAGGCTATGCGACGGGTTGGATCCCCAAGCCGATGTCGGAAACCGCGAGACTGGGCCAATCAACGAGGATCGGCGCCACGCGCCGCCAAAGCCCGGCCTCAACCGAAGACTGGAATTAGGATCCGTTCTCAGTTCTTTTGCCACGATGAGCGCGTGGATTTCTCGCATCCAGCCAGGAGCGAGCGCGCAGGAAAGCTGATGCCTTCCAAGCGCTTTGGGACTGAAACGCGCGTGGTCATCGTGAAGCGCGCAGCCCTAAATTGCATTGGTCTGGGCCGCTTGGCCGCCTGACTTTGGCGGCCTGCGTCAGTCGACCATCCTCGCACAGAAAACTAGGTCCGGACCCAAGTCCGCGTCACTCGCTGTCTTCCAGCGGCGTGCCATACAGTTCCATCTTGTGGCCGACCAGCTTATAGCCCAACCGTCGAGCGATCGCTTCCTGCAGCGCCTCAATCTCGGCGTCCATGAATTCCACGACGCGGCCAGTCTTCATATCGATCAGATGGTCGTGGTGTTCGTCCGGCGCCTCTTCATAGCGGGAGCGTCCGTCCATGAAATCATGGCGCTGAATGATGCCGGCCTCTTCAAACAGCCGCACCGTGCGATACACTGTGGCGATCGATATGTTTTCATCGACAGCGACCGCGCGACGGTGGAGCTCCTCCACGTCGGGATGGTCCTTCGAGACAGACAGCACGCGCGCGATCACCCGGCGCTGGTCCGTCATCCGCATGCCCTTCTCGGCGCAGAGCTTTTCAAGCCTGTCCATTGCGCTGAAATGGGGCGCGTCGCGGCGAAAGTCCAGCGACAAGCCCCGTTCCAAAGCCGCTCCCGTTCCAAAGCCGCTAATGCCAAAGCTTCTATTGAAGCGACGACATCGGCCCTGCCATGACCAAGGCATCGACACCGTTGGCGTAATAACCTTTGCGCCGCCGGATCTCAAGAAAACCAAGGCGCCGATAAAGGAGAATGGCAGGAAGATTGTCGGCCGCGACATCAAGGATCCAGGTCTCACCGCCCTGCTCCAGCATGTCCTGCAGCAGCGACTGGCCAAGCCCCTGCCGGCGATGATCCGGGTGCACCATGACGGTGAGGATTTCGGCCTCAGCGCTGACCAGCGTTGCGACGCAGACAGCCAAAATCCGCCCGTCTTTGACCACCGCCCGCGCAGTTACGGCGGGATCGAGGACATAGCGGGCGAAGTCCTGCGCCGGCCAACCCTTCGGAAAGCAAAGCGCATGAAGCGCCGCGGCCTCGGCGGCGTCTTGCGTGGTGAGGTTGCGGATCATGGGCTGGCCGCAGTGTGATCAAAGTGCAGAGGCGGTGCGCCCTGCTTGAATTGCCGCCCTGCCTGACGCGTCGCGCCACCCTGCCCATCAAGGGCAGGGACTTCCCCACCTTGGATCGGCCCAAAGACAGATCGAGATTGGCTTGCCCGCCCCTGGATCGGCAGGGTGACGGGCGCAGCCCGCCGGGTGGGGTGAAGGGGCCGCCGCCAGAAACGGAAAAACGCCATCGCCATCACGCCTCCGGCAGAGTTGCATAAGGCGGGCGCAAATATAGCGGATCCGCCGGGCGCATCGCCGGATCATCCGCGCGGGCGAGCCGGATCAGCGCCGCCAGCGGCGCCCAGTTTTCACTGGCCGGAAACCCGAAGCGGTCCGCGGCGGGGCCCAACAGCACCGCGCCCGTCGGCAGCGCGGCTCGGGCGCCTTCCACGCTCATCCGCTCCGGATTAGCGATACACAGAGCGTTTTTCCACGCCGCGAAAAACACCCCGTCCGGCGCCAGGATTGCGCCGCCGCGCACGCCGTCATCGCCTGCACTGCGGGCAAATACTTCCAGCGTCGAATACCCAAGGCACGGCGCGCCCAACGCCACCGCCAGCCCGCGCGCAAACGACAATCCAACCCGCACGCCCGCAAAGCTGCCCGGCCCGACGGTGACGGCAATCCGCGCGAGGTCTTTGAAAGCGAGACCCGATTGCGCCATCGCCTCGGCCGCCATCGGCGCGATCCGCTCCGCTTGACCTTTGCGCATCGGCTCGCTCAGTGCGGTGACGACGTCGCCGTCCGCCACCGCAACCTGACACGCATCCAGCGCACAATCGATGGCGATCAATCTCACGCGAGCCGACACGCCTCTCTAAAGCTCAAGCGCGGGCTGCGCGGGAACAGGTTTTCGTCGCCGCCATAGCCGATCGCACACAAGAAATTCGACTTCCAATGCACCATCTCCGCATCGCCGCTGTCTGCGAAGAACGCTTTGTCGACGCCGGCGCGATCAAAGCCGCTCATCGGGCCACAATCGAGGCCAAGGCTCCGCGCCGCCAACATCAGATAGGCGCCCTGCAACGTGCCGTTGCGATCGCCATGATCCTTCGCGCTTTCCGGCGCGCTAAACCACTCCCGCGCACCGGGATTGTGCGGGAACAGCTGCGGGATCTTGTCGTAGAATTTCATATCGGTCGCGATGATCGCCACCCATGGCGCCGCCATCGCTTTGTTGACATTACCGGCGGACAGAAACGGCTTCAGCTTCTCCTTACCCGCTGACGTACCGATAAACACAAACCGCGACGGCGAGTTGTTGGCGCTGGTGGGACCCATCTTCAGGAGGTCATACACCGCGCGGATCATTGTTTCCGGCACGGGCTTGTCGAGCCAGCCATTGCGCGAGCGCGCCTGGCGGAAAAGTTGGTCCAGCGCGGCGTCAGAAAGGGGGGTGTGCATGGCGGGGGTGTCCATAAAGTTGCGTCCCAAGGCGAGGGAGTCGGCGCAGATGTAGCACGCGCCGCGGTGATGGTCAGGGCGGGGCGGGCGTTTCACCGCCGATCCGCGACACCCCGCCCCGCTTGCCGATCGCGGCGATCAACCGATAGTCTTCGCATAGACGTCGCGCGTTGCCGCGGCCGCGGAGCAACCCCCTTGTCTGTCGAACGCATTACATCACCTGATATATCCAAGCATCATTTCAAGTATTACGACTTCTGCATGGCGGCGTTTGTCGCTGTTTTGATATGTTCAAATCTGATTGGCGCCGCAAAGCCTGCTGAACTATGGGGCTTCGTTTTTGGCGCCGGCATCTTGTTTTTTCCGTTATCTTATGTACTTGGAGATGTGTTGACGGAAGTTTATGGCTATGCGCGGGCGCGGCGCGTGGTCTGGGCCGGGTTTGGCGCCGTGCTGTTCATGGCCTTTATGAGTTGGGTGGTGGTCAGCCTTCCGCCCGCGCCGGGCTGGACCGGACAGGCCGCCTATCTCGAAGTGTTCGGCAACACGCCACGCATCGTTCTAGCGTCGGTGATCGCGTTCTGGGCCGGCGAATTCGCCAATGCCTTCGTTTTGGCGCGTATGAAAGTTCTGACCAAAGGCAAGCATCTGTGGACGCGGACCATCGGGTCAACAATTGTGGGCCAAGGGGTCGACAGCGCCCTGTTTTACCCGATCGCATTTCTTGGCATTTGGCCGACCGAGCAGGTGATCTGGGTAGCGCTAACCAATTACGGGCTGAAAGTAGCCTGGGAAGTATTGCTGACGCCTGTGACGTATCAGGTCGTGGGCTTTCTGAAAAAGAGCGAAGGCGTGGACGTCTATGACGACAAGACGAACTTCACGCCGTTCAGCGTGGATCGGTGACCGGCAGCCATGTGCGTTGACGGCAGACTTTTGAGCCTGACGCCCCGAGCAAAACCGGGCTAAAAGCCCAGCTCGCCTTCGGGGGAATCATGAGCCTCGCACGCAATACCCTCGTTCAATCGGGCCTCACCCTCGGCAGCCGCATTCTCGGCTTCGCACGCGATCTCGCCATATCGGCGCGCTTCGGGCAGGGCCCGATGAGCGACGCCTTCACCACCGCGTTGATGTTTCCCAATCTGTTCCGACGCCTCTTCGCGGAGGGCGCCTTTGCGCAAGCCTTCGTGCCGATTTACGGCAAAGCCAAGGTGGAGCACGGCGACGAAGAAGCCGCCCGCACAGCCAGTGACGCGATGAGCTTTTTGATGTTCTGGGTGGTGGTGTTTTGCATCGTCATGCAACTCGCGATGGGCTGGCTGATGCCCTATCTGCTGAGCGCCTATGCCGCCGATCCGCAGATGATGGCGCTAGCCACAGCTTTGACACAACTGACATTCCCCTATCTCGCCTGCATGACATTGGCGTCGCTGCTGTCGGGCGTATTGAACACGGCAGGGCGCTTTGCGCTGTCTGCAGGCGTGCCGGTGTTGCTGAATATCTGCACGCTGGTTCCGTTGGTGCTGCTTTACGATACGCGAACTGCCTTGTTTGGCGCGGCGATCGCTGTGACGGTGGCGGGCGCGCTGCAAGCGGGTTTGTTGTGGTGGGGCGTGGCGCGGCAGAAAATCACGCTGCGTTTTCATGCGCCGAAACTGACGCCCGCAGTGAAAAACGTATTGATCGTGGCGCTGCCCGGCGCACTTGCGGGTGGCGCGCTGCAGATCAATTCCATCGTCTCGCAATTGCTGACCGGCTCGGACGAGGGCGCGCGCACTGTGCTGTACAACGCCGATCGGCTGTACCAGTTGCCCCTGGGCCTTGTTGGTGTGGCGATCGGATTGGCGCTGGTGCCACGATTGACGCGGTCTTTCGTGCAGAAAGACGAGGCGACATCGAAAAAGACGATGGATGACGGCGTGTCGCTGTCGATGGCGTTCACGCTGCCGGCGGCAGTGGCCTTGTTCTGCGCGCCCTTCTTCATCATCGACGCCACCGTCACCCGCGGCGCCTTCACCAGCGAGGACGCGCGCCGCACGGCCGATGTGTTGTTCCATTTCGCCTGGGGCGTGCCAGCCTTCGTACTGGCGAAAGTATTCACACCGCCCTTCTTCGCGCGCCAGGACACCAAACGTCCGATGATCTACGCGCTGATCGGGGTGGGGATTTCCACCGCCGTGGGCTTTGGCCTTTTCACCTGGCTGCCAAGCCAGGACATCGATCCCGTGATCGGCCTTGCCATCGCCACCAGCGCGACCGGCTGGCTGAATGTGCTGCTGCTGGCGGGTACGCTGGCGCGGGAGGGCCATTACCGAATCGATGGGGCGCTTTGGTCGAAGCTGGTGCGGCTGCTGCTGGCGTGCGCGGCAATGGCGGCGCTGCTGATTTATTGCGAGGCGAACTATGCCCAGATTTACGGCTGGCTGTGGCGTAAGGAAATGGCAGTGGTGGCAATGGCGGCCGCCGGTGGGCTGATCTTCTTCCTGGTCGCCTGGGCGCTGCGCGCCTTCACCATCCGCGAGATCCGGTCTGCCCTGCGGCGCGAGCGCGCGCCGGAAGGCGTACCGCCCGGCT
>JBIKVO010000208.1:0-5788 GCA_044356795.1 Caulobacterales bacterium | reverse complement strand
GCGCTGGCAGGCGCGACGAGCCCCGCCATCACCGCGCCTATCTCGGGCGCCACAAGAGCGGCGGGCAAAGTGCGACAAATCAACATCGGTGCGGGCGACTTCCGCACGCTGGCCAGCCATGACTGTTTGCCTTGAATTCGCCGCATCGGGTGTTTTTGTACGCTCATGATTTTGCGCCGGCGACAGAAACGCGTAAACGCCCTCGCGCTTGTCTTGTGGGCTCTGGTTGCCTTCGACCTGGGCCATGCGCAGGAGGCCAATGTGCAGGGGCCAGCCGATTGGCAAACCTACATGTCTTGGCTCAAGGAAGACCTGCGCCGCCCCGCGGCGGTCGCAACACTGGAGGCCTATCTCGCTGCTGCGGGCGTGAAGGACGTCGTGCCGACCTGGCAGCTGATCCGCACCGCAACAAGCTGGCGGCAATGCGGCGAACCCTTCGCCATCCCCGAGCGGCGCCTGTGGCCTAGCATCGTGCCGACGCTGGTTTTCGTGCGCGATCGGATTGTGCCGGCGATTGGGCCGGTGCAGCCGGTGGCCGTGTTCCGCGACGATGCGATCAATCGCTGTGCGGGCGGTGCGCGCGGCAGCGTGCATCGCCGCTTCGGCGCGGTAGACCTTGTGCCCGTGCGGCCGTTAAGCATCGACAATCTCACTTCGGCCCTGTGTCCGATCCACGCCGCCCATGGCGAGCGCGCCCGCATAGGCCTCGGCTTTTATCGCGGCCGGCGATTTCACGTCGACACTGGCGGTTTTCGCACCTGGGGCCCCGACACCCGGCGCGCCTCCAGCCCCTGCCTTGCACCGCGTTGAGCTGCGTTGAGCTGCGTTGAGCCGCACCGTGCCGGCTGCTACACAAAAACGCCATTGCAGGAGAGCCCGCCGCCATGACCACTTTCGCCTTTCGCCACGCCGCCGCCAGCTTCGCCCTCGCCGTCATTATCGCGACCGGATTAGCGGCATGCGGCCCAGCGCAGCCCCCGAGCGGCCCCACCGCGACACAAGACACCCCGGCAATCGCCGCCGTGCGCGCGCTCTATGAGGTCTACAACAAGGCCAGTATCGGCCCGCGCGGCCAAGAGGTCGATTGGAGCGCAATGCGCTCGACAAAACTGGCCGCGCGCTTTGCCGCTTTGCCCGCAAAGCAGCTCGCCAGCGAAGAACCCATCCTCGACTTTGACCCCGTGGTCGCGGGCCAGGATTGGGCGATCACCGAACTGCAATTAAGCGAAAAAGACGGCGGCGCGGCCAATCGCAAGGTTGTCACCGCAACGTTCAAAAACAGCGAAGAACCGCGCACCGTGATGTTCGACATGGTTGAAGACGGCGGCGCCTGGAAGGTCGACAATATCCGCGCGCCGGCGCCATTCGACTATGATGTCTTGGCGATTTTCGAAGCCGCAGGGGTGAATTAAGGGGGCGCGTTGGCGCTGGGTCGTGAATATTTGTGTGCGCCAATCATGGTGAACGCGTGAAAGCCGCCCGGCCACGCCCCACGCTGCCTCGCTTAATGCTGGCGTGGCTGAAGTGGGTCGCTGACTCCGATCGCGGCGGGATGGGCGTTGCTCGTCTTCGTCACGACGCTCCCTATGGCTGACAACGACGGCGCCGCCATGGTTAAAAGATATCTGCGGCAGCCTGACGGCGGCGGCGGTGGTGATCGTTGTTCCACGCGCGATTGGCGCCGCTCTCGCACTCGGTCTTTGGCTTGTGTCGCAACGGATCTGGGGCGGCCTTACAATCTGTTTCAACCTGGCAGGGCTGATCATGGCATTTGGTTAACCTGATCGCCGTGATGGCGACCCTGTTTTCAGGTGTCGATTGGTTCGCCTCTCGGTCAGCGAATGACGCCTTGAACGGCGTTTTGGCCAGCGGTCTTCATGGGAGTGCGGCCGCGCCTGGGCCCAGTCTTGATCGGTGCGATGACGGCCGGCCTCATCCTTGATCCTTTCATCAGTCCAACGCGCGCGCTTGACTCCAATGGTCGTTCATAGTTTGTTCCTTTCGGGGTGACGATTATGGAAGCGCCGATGCTGACGCTGGTTCATTCGCCGCAGAGCCGCCCCACGCGCATCCTGTGGATGCTGGAGGAAACCGACCTGCCGTACGAGGCGCCCTATGCGTCGATCACCCGACAGGATGGCTCCGGAAGGGCTGACGCCAAAAATCCGCACCCGGCCAAGAAAATGCCGGTGCTGATCGATATTGGCCGGAAGATCATCGTGTCGTCCGCGAATGACCAAGCTTTCATTATGATGCCAGTAGAACTCGCAGCGACGCCACGCCATGAAATTGGCGCGGTTGTTGATACCAATGACACTGTGTCCTGGGGTATCGACTTAGCGCTCGATCTGCTGCTGTTTGGCCCGTAAGGCGCTGAGGATGACCACCCCACTGCAAGATCACGCCGATTTGGAGGCCGCCGCAGCCCAGTTCGTCGCCGAAATGGTCAAGGTGCGGCGGCGTCCGCGCCCGCGGATTGCGCCGGCCCTGATGGAGGCGCAACACCGCATGATCCCCACCGCTCTGGGTGCGGTGGCGACATGGCGAACCGCCCCTGGACCGGCCGTTTTGCTGGTGCATGGCTTCGAGGACGACAACAGCCTATGGCAACCGCTGTTGGAGGCGCTGGAGAATGCGATGGCGCCCGCGGTGGTGCTAGATTTGCCGGCGCATGGCTTTTCTGAGGGCGACTGGCTAGAGCTGATCAGCGGTGGCGCGGCGCTGGGGCAGGTCGCCGCCGCGGTCGGCCCATTGTTCGCCGTCGTGACCCACAGCTTTGGCGGCCCGCTCACCGTGGAGGCGATGGAGCACCACGGCTTTCGGCCACAGCGGAGCGTGCTGATCGCACCGCCGCTACGCCAGATTGACCAGATCCGCCGGATTGGGCTCCGCAACAACATCCCCGATCTCATCATTGCCTGCGCCGTCGGCCTGATCGAAGCGCGCACCGGTCGAGCAATGACCGACAACGACCTCGCCCGCGCCGCCCCGGCCCTGCCCGGCCCTGCTCTGTTTGTTCACTCCGCCGATGACGAGGCGTGCCCGATGGCGGCCTCCACAAACCTGGCCGATCTCTGGCCCGACGGCCAAGCGCTGATCCTGGATGGCCTTGGCCACCGCGAGATCGCCCGCGAACCGGGCGTGTGCGCCCGGATTGTCGACTTTCTGATGGAGGGATGAACGATGGCGGACATCGTCAATCTACGCCAAGCCCGCAAGGCAAAGGCCCGCAAAGCCGCCGCCGATGCAGGCGCTGCAGCACGAGCCAAGCACAGCCGAACAAAGGCTGTTCGAGCGGCGGAGGACGCTGAATCGAATCGCGCAACCCGAGCGCTGGACGGGCATCGCCGTGTCGCCACACTCAAAGATGGCAACAATGACCCGACAGAGACCTGATCAAGCTCGGGCGATTCGCCGCGATTCGGCCCCAAATCCGCCGAATCGGCCCGGACGGGACCTGCCCCGCCCCGAAAAACGGCCCTCGGATCGGACAGAATGACGATCGCACCAGCAAGGGAATCCTTGCATCGTTAACGAGTTGGCGCGCGCAGATCGGTCCCGTTCCGACCCGCGTGGGCCATGCTCCGGACCCTGAGGAACGCCCAGGTTGCCGCTACGTCGGAGGTTAACGGCCGCGTTGCGTAACTCACATGTTCTTCACGAAAAAAATTGCTTGGGAGCGATTCCGCGTTGACCAGTCATTAGGGGTCGTCATCACTACATATTGTAGCAGGCTGACTTCTGGCCGCAGGATGTTGCGAAGCCCTCCGTGGGATTCGCCGTTAAGTTTAAGTGAATGGAGCAGCGCGATGGTTCGCAGCGAAGCAACGGCGGCAGCAGTTAAAATGGCGGCGGAACGGTCCGCGCCGGACGCCCGCCGCGGCAAACCGAAACCGGTTCGGCCGAGCCTGGTCGGCGTGGCCAAGGTTCAAATTGATCCGGCGCGCGATGCGCTACTGACCGATTTCGGTAAGACAACGCTGCAGGATCGCTACCTGCTGCCCGGCGAAAGCTACCAGGACATGTTTGCGCGAGTGTCCACGGCCTATGCCGACGATATCGACCACGCCCAACGCATCTACGACTACATGTCGAAGTTATGGTTCATGCCAGCGACGCCGGTGCTGTCCAATGGCGGCGCGGATCGCGGCTTGCCGATCAGCTGCTTCCTGAATTCAGTGGGCGACAGCCTCGATCACATCATGGACACCTGGAATGAAAATGTCTGGCTGGCCTCCAATGGCGGCGGCATCGGCACCTATTGGGGCCATGTCCGCTCGATCGGCGAGAAAGTCGGCCAAAATGGCCAGACCAGCGGCATCATTCCCTTTATCCGTGTAATGGACTCACTCACGCTGGCGATCAGCCAAGGCAGCCTGCGCCGCGGCTCGGCGGCGGTTTATCTCGACATCCACCACCCCGAGATTGAGGAATTCCTTGAAATTCGCAAACCATCCGGCGACTTCAACCGCAAATCCTTGAATCTGCATCACGGCCTGAATATCACCGACGAATTCATGGAAGCGGTGCGTGACGACCAACCCTTCGGCCTGCGCAGCCCCAAGACCAACGAGGTGGTGCGGTTTGTAAATGCCCGCGCCCTGTGGCAGAAGGTGCTCGAGCTGCGCTTGCAGACCGGCGAGCCTTACATCATCTATTCCGACACCGTGAACCGGCAGATGCCGCCGCACCAAAAGCGACTTGGGCTGAAGGTGCGGCAATCCAATCTGTGCAGTGAAATCATGCTGCATACTGGCCTGGATCACCTGGGACGTGATCGCACAGCCGTGTGCTGCTTGAGCTCGCTCAACGCCGAAACCTTCCTCGAGTGGGAAAAACATGAAGGCTTTATGGAGGATGTGTTCCGCTTCCTCGATAATATCCTGACCGACTTTATCGAGCGCGCGCCCGACGAAATGGAGCGGGCGAAATACTCCGCCTACCGTGAGCGCAGTGTGGGCCTTGGCCTGATGGGCTTCCATTCCTTCTTGCAAAAGATGAATGTGCCCTTCGAAAGCGCGATGGCGAAGAGCTGGAACATGCGCATGTTCACGCAGATGCGCCGCGGCGCCGATGCCGCCAGCGTGAAGCTGGCGCAGGAGCGGGGCCCGTGCCCGGATGCGGCGGAGGCGGGCGTCATGGCGCGCTTTTCGCACAAGCTGGCGATTGCGCCGACGGCGTCGATCTCGATCATTTGCGGCGGCACGTCGGCGGGGATTGAACCGATCCCGGCAAATATCTACACCCACAAGACGCTGTCCGGCTCGTTTGCGGTGAAAAACCCCTATCTCGAAGCGCTGCTGAAGAAGAAGGGCAAGAACACCGATGCGACATGGGAATCGATTCTGGCCCATGAAGGCAGCGTGCAACATCTCGACTTCCTGGAAGATCACGAAAAGCTGGTGTTCAAGACCGCGTTCGAATTGGATCAGCGCTGGGTGATCGAGCACGCGGCCGATCGCACGCCCCTGATCTGCCAATCGCAATCGCTCAATATCTTCCTGCCGGGCGATATCGATAAGTGGGACTTGAACATGCTGCATTACCAAGCCTGGGAGCGCGGCGTGAAATCGCTTTATTATTGCCGCAGCAAAAGCGTGCAGCGCGCGCAATTTGCCGGCGGTGAAGAGCTGCGCGGTATCGTGATGGAGGAAGCGCCGAAAGAGCGGACCGATTACGAAGAATGCCTCGCGTGCCAGTGAGCGGCGACAGCGTTGATTTGACCTTCACCTGAGCAGACCAAAGCGCCGACGGCCCCGCCGTCGGCGTTATGGTATTGCTGAGGGAA
>JBIKVO010000207.1:0-5813 GCA_044356795.1 Caulobacterales bacterium | reverse complement strand
GCCCGCTCTCAAGCCCGCGCAATCTGGCCTTGGCGCTGCTCACAACAGCCGCCCCCCTCCGATAGCCCGCGAAACGTCCGCCAAGACCGCGCCCAAGCCCTCAAAACCGCTACCGGAAAGATTCTGTGAATGCGCCTGCTTTGACGCCGAGCTTTCTTGCGGTGCGGGCCAGAGCGGGTTAAGGGAAGCGTCATCGCCGAAAAGGCGAGGATGGGCGTAGCCGAACCAGCGGCGACGCCCCGTGTCGGAGCGTGGCGCAGCCCGGTTAGCGCACCAGTCTGGGGGACTGGGGGTCGTGGGTTCGAATCCCGCCGCTCCGACCAACGCCGCCAAGGGGTTTCCAAAAGCGGCAAAATCCTGAAAAGCCCCGTGCCCCACCAGTGCCCCGGTTGAAGGTGGGGCATGATCTGGCCTGGTCCGGGTTGGGCGGGATCACCGGCTCGCCCCAGGGTCGTTAGCGCTCCGTTCAAGCCGCTTTCGAATTTTTCGATTTCCGCTAAGCTCGCAGCATGTCGAAACTCGCCACCATCGTTCCGCCTGGCCTGGACGCTGAAGCCGCCCAAGCCGGTCGCGCGCTCAAAGCCTTGCGCGAAGGCAGCCCATTGACGGGTGACGCTGCCTTACCGCCTGCCGCCCACAACGCGATCAAACAGATGTTGGAGACTTTGGCCGGTGGCGGCGGCGCGGCCGTGCTGTCGCTCGACGCCGAGCTGACCACCCAGCAGGCAGCCGACATTCTCGGGGTTTCCCGGCCAACCCTGGTCAAATACCTGGAAGATGGAACTCTGCCGTTCCACACGACCGGCGTTCATCGTCGGGTCAAGGCGGCTGATGTTTTCGCCTATCTCGAACGCGCACGCGCCAACCAGGACGCTGCGCTGGACGAGTTCGTCGCCATCAACCAGCGTGCCGGCCTTTACGATTGATCAAGTACAGGCGCGCACCCCGCAGGCACTTCGAACGCGCTCATCTTCGCGGTATGAAATTTTCACACAGCGTGCGATGCACGAGTCAGTAGGAGCACAGTGAATGAGCACGGCGAAACGCACCATCAGTCTTCCGGAGGATCAGGCGTCGTTCATCGACGCCAAGGTCGCCGCCGGTGATTATGCCAGTGCGAGCGAAGTCATCCGCGCGGGGCTCCGCGCCTTGAAGGAGCGCGATGAGGCCGTCGAGCGCTGGCTGAACGGCCCTGTTGCCGCCGCTTATGACGCCATGAGGGCCGATCCGTCCCGCGCCATCCCCGTTGACGCGGCCTTTACCGCTGTACGCGCGCGCCACGAGAAGCGGACGAAGGGCGAGTAATTCAGCCGATGAAACGCCGGAGCGTACTGCTGTCGCCGGAAGCCGAAGCTGATTTGATCGCCCTCTATGACTACATCGCGGAAGAGGCTTCCCCGCGGATCGCGGCCAGCTACCTCGACCGTATTGAAACCTATGTTCGCGGGTTTGAATTCACGTCTGAGCGCGGCACAATGCGCGATGGTGTCAGGCCAGGGTTGCGCACCATCGGCTTTGAGCGGCGGATTACCATCGCTTTCACCGTCACCGATGACACCGTTACGATTTTGCGCCTGTTCTACGGCGGGCAAGATTGGCGCAGCGCGCTGGAAGAGTTGTGATTCGGCCTCCCTGCAGAACTGTCGGTTTCCGGCGCCGCCCCACCTTCGTCCTTGCATGTTCCGAGTGCGTCGATAATATGACCAATGTAGTCACGAGGGGTATTGCCCATGAAAGAAGTCCAACTGCGCGACGCCAAGGCCAATTTCTCTGCCGTCGTGGATGATGCAGTCCGCGGCGAAGAAACCGTCATCACCCGCCACGGCCGGCCCGAAGCAGTGGTGCTGGGATTTGAGGAATGGAAGCGCCTCTCTGCCGTCCCGTCTTTTGGCCGGCTTTTGATGGCGGCCCCAGACGTGTTTGAGGCCGAACGGGACGTGCGCGGTTTGCGCGACGATCCGTTCTGAAATGTTCCTGGTCGATACGAATGTGCTTTCAGCTGGTGCGCCGGGCCGCGTGGCGCCGGCTGGTCTGATTGAATGGATGGATCGCAACTCGGGCCGGCTTTTCATCGCCGCGATCACCGTCGCCGAAATCCATCAGGGCATCGCAAAAGCGCGCCGCGAAGGCGCTATGCGGAAGGCGGACGACCTTACCGCCTGGATGTCGACGCTACTTCACCTCTATCCAAATCGGGTCCTCCCGCTGGACGCTGATGTCGCAAAGGCGCTTGGCGAAATCGCCGATCACGCTCGCGCGATCGGTCGCCCACCGGGCTTGGCGGACCTGATTATTGCGGCGACGGTGCTTCATTACGGGCTGACAATCTTGACGCGCAACACGCGCCATTTTGAGCCACTGGGCGTGAAGGTCCACGATCCTTTTGTCAGCCTTCCGGTGTAGGCGATCAAAACAGCGTCTGTTGCCCATCAGATCCCGCGTCATTTTGGGCGGGCTTTTTCATCTTTGGCAGTCGTGCCGCTGCGTCGGGCTGTCTCGCTCGGCCTTGATCGGGCTGCGCCGATTGTGAGAGCCGCCTCAGCTGCCGCGCCGCCAGCGTGCTCACGGCGCGCCGGGCGTTGAGGAAGGCGATCACGTCGCCGTAGCGGTAGCGCACGGCTTTGCCGATCTTGAAGAAAGCGAGGTCCGGCTGGCTGCCGTCTTCGCGCCAGGCCGACAGGGTGCAGGGCTGCAGGCCCATCAGGTTAGCGGCTTCTTCGGTGCTCAGCATTCGATTGGGGTATTGGTCGAAAGGCATGGCGCGCTCTCAGTTGGTTGCCCGCTGAGGATGCCGGACACGGACAATCGCGCGACGCGCTTCGCTTTTGGAGCGGCGTGGATTTAGGGCGCTTCTTCGCTCTTCAGGCGCAATTCTGGTTCGTTGCGCTGACAAACGTATCTCGCCGGACGACGCCGGATTTCGCCGGACGCGAACGGCGGTGGACAGCCCACGAAACCCTGGGAAACGCTGGGAATGCCCAGGCAATCAGCGCCTGGCCGCCGGAAATTCGCGCCTACGGCGCATTTCCGAATGCCCGGCCTGCGACAGCCTGCCGCAGACGCTCAGTTGGCGAATTCCCCAGCCGGTCAACGTGAATGACCGGACCGGCCTTGCCTGGGTTTGCGGGCCTTCCCGCCCTGCGAAGCCTCCAGACCAGCCGTGGTGCTCTTCGTCATTTCTCTGCCTAGATCTGGCACGGTCGGGACTCAAGTATTTAGAACTGGAAGGGTCGGCGCTTATCAAATTAAAATGCATCAAAGCAGATCGAAAATTCAAAGAAAGTCGATGATGTTTCAGGATGCGTGAGTGAGGGCAATATAAAGGTGAGGCCCATGCCTCCATTTTACTCAAGGGCGACACGCATTTCAGGTGAATTCGCTTGCGTCGACTGTGCTGCACGCTGCATCATCACTTCACATCGCGAATATTTCAATGCGCGATGATGGAGCGAGGCGGTCATGAGCTGGCGCGGCGTTCTTTGGGAAGCGATTGAGAAAACAGCCGGCGCCCGCGACGATGTGCGGCTGCGCGGCGGCAAGGGTCGCGCACGGGGCGAACAAAGCAGCGCGCGGACGGCGATGTTAAAGGCCATGGGCGCAGCCCGCCGGCTCTCCAAAGGCGCGAACCCATCTTTCGCTGTTGCGGCAAGCGGCGGCAAAGCGCGGGCGGGTTTCACCATCAGCACCGCTCAGCGCGTCGTCGTGAAAGCGCATGTCGCCAAGCACGGATCATCCGCATTCGGCGGGCGTGGCGGCGGCGGCGCGATCCGGGCCCATGTGCAGTATCTCGAGCGCGAAGGCCGGGACGGCCCAGAAAGGGGTGAGTTCTACGACCGCGAAATTGACGTTCTAGACGCCAAGGCCCACATCCGCGGGTGGGGCGAAGATCGCCACCATCTGCGCTTCATCGTCAGCCCGGAGCACGGCGATAAGCTGACGGACCTGCGTGACTATGTGCGGGATATGATGGGCGGGGTGGAGCGTGATCTCGGCTGCAAGCTCGATTGGGTGGCGATTAACCATTACGACACAGACCAGCCGCACGCCCATGTGCTGGTGCGGGGCGCCCATGAGGATGGCCGGGCGCTGTTCATCCCGAAGGCGTATATGGCGCACGGTTTTCGCGCGCGCGCCGAAGAGACCGCGCGTGAGCATTTGGGCGATCTCACCCGCGCTCAGGCCGAGGAGCGCGTGCGCAAGGAGATCAGCCTTGATCGCGTGACCTGGCTTGATCGCCAACTTGAAAAGGCGCGCGACGGGAATGGCGTCATCCACCGCGACTTGACCAAGGATCGGGGATCAGTCGGCGCCCTTCTGCGGGGCCGCCTGCAGCATCTTGAAGGGCTTGGTCTTGCTGAACGCGCCGGCGGTAGCTGGCGCGTGAAACCGGACTTCATCGACCAACTCAAAGAGCTCAATCAGGAGCGCGATATCCTACGCACGATCCATCGCGGTATGGCGGCCGGTCGCGACGCGCCGGATATTTTTCGCGACGGGCAAATTGCCGGGCGGGTTGTGGCGCTCGACACGGCTGCGTCCGCGCGCTTGGCGACAGTGCGCAGCGCATGCGAGCGGGAAGTGCTGATCCGTCTTGGTTCGGAGCAATCGGTTTCGGTCGGTGATGCGCTGGTGGTCACTGGTGGTAAGGCGCAGGACCACGACATCGTCAATCTCGGCGATCTGCAAGCTGGCCTTCAAGACGCACGGCTGTCGCCTGTGGATCAACTCATCGCGTGGCGTCATCGCGAGCATGCAGCGGGGCGCGCGCCGCCGGGCTTTGATCGGGACAGCGAAAGCGCCATCCGGGAACGCGAAGACCGCCTCATCGCCAACGGCTTTGCACACAAGACGCCGCACGGCGTGCAGCACACGCGCGAGGGCTGGGAGCGCCTGCGGGAGAACGACATCCATCGCGCCATCACGGAGCAGCTCGGCCGCGCGCCCGGCGTTGTGCGCGAAGCCCTCGCCGAACGCGAGGGGCGCTATCTCGGCGCTGTGCAAACACAAAGCGGCCTATTCGCGGTGATGCAGCGCGGTCCGGGTTTGGTCATCGGGCGCGTATCCAAAGCGCCCAATATCGCGATTGGCAATGCGATCTCGTTCGATCCGGCGAAGGGCCTTGTGAAGGATTTGGGTCAGGCGCTGGGGCGCAACTTTGGTTTGGGGCTTGACCGGTGAGGCCAATCTCCCCGGCGGTCGCCGACCGGGAGCGGCGGGGCATTCAAGGGTGAACCCCACCGCCCCCGGGCGCCGCCCGCCTCTCTTGGGTGCAATGTGAGAAAGAGGACCTGCGATGGAAGCGGAGCATAAAGTCCGAATGCGGACGATAGCCGATGAAACAGGCCCAGCGCCGACCAAGGCCGACGAAGCCCGATCTCGTGGGAGCGCGAAAGAAAAGCCAAGCTTCGCGCGCCTGACCATCAATCTGCCCAACGGTCCCGTGCTCGCAGCCATTAAACGCGAAGCCGCGAAGGACGATCTCAGCCTCAGCCAAGCCGGCTACAAGGCGCTGGCTCGCGGCGCCCGGCGCGCAGATCTCGACGTGGAAGACCGCTTCGGACGGCTGGAAAAATCCCTCGCCGATCATCGCCGCGCCACCGCGCGCGATTTCGGGCTGACGCAGGAGCTGATCGTCGCTGTGGCGCGGGTGTTATGCGAACGACTGCCGGAGCGCGAGATGGCCGACATCGCGCGCCCGGCGTGGTGCGCGAAGCCTTCGCCGAACGCGAAGGGCGCTATCTCGGCGCTGTGCAAACACAAAGCGGCCTATTCGCGGTGATGCAGCGCGGTCCGGGTTTGGTCATCGGGCGCGT
>JBIKVO010000206.1:0-5845 GCA_044356795.1 Caulobacterales bacterium | reverse complement strand
GTCCGCCTGCACGGCACAAACCGCGCACTAGCGATGAGTTGCGATGTCACGCCACGCTATGTGCAGGCCGATCCGCATGAAGGCGGGAAACAGGCGGTGGCCGAATGCTGGCGCAATATCACAGCGGTGGGCGGGTTGCCGCTGGCGATTACCGACAATCTGAACTTCGGCAATCCGCAACGGCCAGACATCATGGGCCAGATCGTGGCGGCGATCGAGGGCATGGCGGAAGCGTGCCGCGCGCTCGAATTTCCGGTGATCAGCGGCAATGTCTCTTTGTACAACGAAACCAACGGCGCAGCGATCCCGCCGACGCCGGCGGTGGGCGGCGTTGGGCTGTTGCCGGATGTTTCCAAGCGCGCCGACATCACCGGCATGAAGGCAGGGGATGTGTTGATCCTGCTTGGCGAAACGCGCGGACACCTGTCGCAATCGCTGTATCAGCGGGAGATCTGGGGCATCGAGGATGGCCCGGCGCCGCGCGTCGATCTCGCCGCTGAAAAGCGCGCCGGCGATCTTGTCCGCGCGCTGATCTCCGATGGTCGCGTGAGTGTGTGCCACGATCTGTCCGATGGCGGGCTTGCGTGCGCAGCGGCAGAAATGGCGCTGGCCAGCGATGTCGGGGTGTATCTTGAACCGCACGCGACATTAGCCGATGCCTCATGGCTTTTTGGCGAGGATCAGGCGCGCTATTTGATCGCGGTGGCCGCCGATCAGGCCGACATCATCTACATGGCGGGCGATCGATTGGGTGTTCCGGCCGAACCTGTTGGCGTGGCGGGCGGCTGCGAAATCGCGTTCGGAGACGATGCTGTGGATCTGAAGGATCTGCGCGCCGCGCATGAAGGCTGGATGCCAACCTTCATGGCGTGACCGCGGATCAGCGCTCCCGCGTTTTGAACAAGCCCCACTCGGTCAACAGGGCGGCAGCGAGCAATTCGGTTCGCCCGCGCACCGATTCCGTCGTCCAATCCTTGTAGCGGCGCAGATCTTCTGTAATCGCCTCCGGCGCCACGTTTTTGGTGTCGAAATACACCGCGCGCTTTTCGAAAAACTGCTTGCCGGACGCTTGTTGGTTTTGCAGTTCATTCAACAGCGTAAAATTGCCCAGCAGATGCGCGTATTTCTGCGAATCCGCTGAAGACCAGCCATCCGCTTCCCATTTCTTTCCGTGCCGCGCCGGCGCCACATGCTCAAGCGTGAGTTGCGCGGCGTTGAGATACGCCTTGCCCCCCAGCGCAGCATCGGCGCGGAACGCCACCGCCCGGCGCCGCCAGCTCTCGCGTTTGAACGGCTCATTGAGGCGGTTCATCACCTTGCCCACTTCATCCGGCGACAGATCAAACGCGCCCCCGCTGCTGAACAAAGCCGCCGGATCATCGGCTAGGCGGATCACCGCGCCCATGCGTCGCTCCCACACATCGGAATCCGCACCTTCCAGGAAGCACGCAAACGCCAACCGATCGAGCCCCTCAAAGAAGCGGGTGAGATAATTGGCGTCGTCGCCGTGCTTCCATAGCGCCACCAGCGCCGCTGCATACCATTCCCGATCCTGCAACAGCGCGAGACATTTCGCCCACCGTTCCACCTTGTCGGCCTTGTCGGCGTCTTGCGGCTTGAAATAGCCGCGCACTTCACCCGTCGTCAGCTGGCGCATGATCTGGCCAAGCTTGGGCAGAATGTCAGACACAAGAACGCCTGGCGCGACGGCGGAAAACAATGTCGCTTTCCACTCCGCAAGGCTGGAGCGCTGACGCAGCGGCTTGCCCGTGATCACCAGCGGCAAAAGCTCCAACAGGTCTGAGAAGCGTCGCCGGCCGAGGCCGTCTTCGCAATCTTCCCAAGCGCGGGCGGCCTCCTCGATGGCGGGATCATCGGCGTCGCCGGCAAGTTCGATCGTCTCCAGCTTCATTAAATCAGCCGGCGATAAATCGCGCCCGCGATCATTCATGCCGCGAAACAGGATGGCCGCACCCGCCCGGTTCGGCGCTTCAATCAGCCCGACCACCGCCTGGTTGAGCAAAAATTGCGCAAACTGCGCCAGCGCGTCATTGGCATAGCGCTCCAAACGGGCGTGGATCGTGCGGGCGGCGGCCCAGATCAGCGCCTGGGCGTCGGTGTCGCAAGGGACGCCGATCTCATCCTTTTTCGGTTGAATCTTCGCCATCGCCAGCGCCGCCCCCGGGGTTTGGATCCGGGCGGCGAAAAAGCGCGCGTCGCGCCGCCGCAGCAGCAGCCGCGCCACTCCCCGCGTGGTCAGCAGGCGGGTTTGCAGCGCATCAGCCAGTGCGGGAGTGTTGGTCTGGACACGGTCGCGCACATAGGCGATCAAGATCGAGGCGGTGGCGATCCGCTGTTGGCCATCAATGATTTCGTAGCCGCCGTCATGGCGCGGAACAACAACGACATGCCCGACGAAATAGAATGGATAGCCAGCAGCCAAAGCAGTCGCTAAGTCATTGGCTAATAAACTGACTTCGGTCTCCCCCCATTCGTAAGGACGCTGAACACCGGGCATAACATAGGCCGCATCACCGCCCAAAAGATCACCGAAGGAAACAATCCGGGCCCTCGGAAATCCGCCCTCTTGTTTTGCACCATCGGCCATCGGCTTCCTCCACGTCTTTAAAGGAATTGTGTCGTACTGGTTATGGACGATCGTGCAAGGCGAAAACGTCGCCGTGCAATCGCCCCGTCGGCGATGTGGCGACGGCGCCACAGCAGAACATGCGTTCAGGAAATGGGGCCGCGGAAGCAGCCGCTGGCGGCGTCCAACGCCCAGCGCTCAAAAAAGCCGCGGGCGGCATAGGCGCGAAACACCCCGACGCCCGCATCAGACCCAGTGAAGATCGCCGCGCGCGGAAACGCCGCCCCCGCACCCGCCCGCACGCCCAACAGGCCCGCAACCCGCCGCGCAATCGCCGGGCCGGACGCAATCCACGCCACCGGCCGCGGCGCCGCTTGGGCCAACAGATCAACCAAAAGCGGGAAATGGGTACATGACAGCGCCACCGCATCCAGCCGATCGCCCCCTGGCGCCTCAAACAGCGCCGCAATCGCCTCACGGATCGGCGCCTCCGGGACGGGCTGGCCGGCAAGGCGCGCCTCGGCCGCCGCCACCAGCCCCGTCGAACCGACCTTGATGACAGTTTTGTCGGCGGCGAATTGCGCGATGAGGTCGGCGGTGTAGGGCCGCGCCGCGGTGGCCGGCGTCGCCAGCAGGCCAATCACCCCCGTGCGACTCGCCTCCGCCGCCGGCTTGATCGGCGGCACCACGCCTACCACCGGCACATCCACCGCCGCCCGGGTCGCAGCCAAAGCGATGGTCGATGCCGTGTTGCAGGCGATCACCACCAGATCCGACTGGAAGCGCGCCACCCCCGCGGCGATCAACGCCGCGACGCGTGTACTCAAGGCGTCGGCCGGCTTTTCACCGTATGGCAGCCACGCGGAATCGGCGAGGAAATCGAGGCGGACCGGCAGATCGGCTGCGACGATAGCGTCAAGGACGCTTAAACCGCCAACGCCGGAGTCAAACACAAGGATGCGCATACCGCTTTCCTGCGCCGATCATCGCCACAGGTCAAAGCAGGATCAAACTGGCAAGGCCCAGGAAACCCAAAAAGCCCACGCAATCGGTGACAAACGTGACAAACACCGAAGAAGAAACCGCCGGGTCCGCCCCGAAACGGTTGAGCGTCAAGGGCGCCAAAATGCCCACAAGGCCCGCGCAGGTGAGATTGATCAACACCGCCAGGAAAATCGCCAGCGACAAACCGGAATTCTGAAACCACAACCCGGCGATCAGGGCCAATAAACCGCCGATCAACACGCCGTTGAACATCGCCGTTAGCGCCTCGCGTGACACATAGCGCCACGCATTGGCCGGCGTCAGATCACGCGCCCCCAGTGCGCGCACGGCCACCGCCAGCGCTTGCGTGCCCGCATTGCCGCCCAGCGACGCCACAATCGGCATCAACACCGCCAGATATACCAGCTTCTCAATCGCCCCGGAAAACTGCCCGATCACCGCCGAGGCCCCCAACGCCGTACCCATATTCACAAACAGCCACGGCGCGCGCGCCTGGATCGAACGCCAGATACTGTCGGTTTGGTTGGCTTCCGACACGCCCGACAGCTTCAGCAAATCCTCGTCGCGCTCTTCCTTGATGACGTGCACAATATCATCGACCGTCACCATTCCGGTGAGACGGCCAGCCTCATCCACCACCGGCGCCGAGGCCAGATGGTAGCGCTGGAACACATAGGCCACCTCTTCTTGATCCATCTCCGGACGGATCAGGGCTTGCGGCGTGCGCATGATGGTTTTCAGCGGCGTTTCGCGTGCGCTGCGCAAAAAAATCGACAGCGCAACCGCACCAATCGGGCGAAACATCGGATCGACCACATAAATTTCAAAAAACGCCTCCGGCAACGCGACCTCTGGATCGCGCATGCGATCAATCGCGTCGCCGACCGTCCAGAACTCCGGCGCCGCGACGAATTCGCGCTGCGTCAAGCGGCCGGCTGTTTCCTCACCGGCGGCGAGGTTTTGCTCCAACGCCAAACGCGTCTCATCGCCGGCCGCCTTGAGCGCATCCTCAAGGCGATCCTCGTCGAGGTCGGCGGCGACGGCGGCGGCGTCGTCGGTGTCGAGATTTTCCAGCGCCTGCGAGACATAAGCGTCCGGCAACAGCGCCAACACCGCCTCGCGTCGATCGGTGGGCACATCGGCCAGGAACTCCGCCGGCAGTTCCTGGCCCATCAGGGAAATGACGCGGGACAGCGCTTCCTGCGGCAGTTGGGTGATGATGTCGGCGATATCGGCGGGGTGCAGCGGCAGCAGCAGCCGGCGCAGTTGCGGCGCGTCGCGATCATAGGCCGCGCCGGCTACATGGGCGAGAAAGCCGGGCGGAATCACAAAACGGGCGCCAGGATCTTGCAGCGCATCTCTGCGGGCATCGTTGAGCGTGTCGTCGGTCATGCGCGCCCTCTCCAGCAGCAAGCACACGCCTACCCGTGAGGCGCCTGATCAGCCGCCGTCCTGGGAAATCCAATTCGAGGGCGGGATCAAGCGGGAATGGCGCGCCGCCGCCTCCATCGCACTGCGAAGGCGTGCCCAGCGCGCCACTGCGCGGCATAGTGTGAAGTGATCCGGTCGCGCGGGCAGACACCCCTTGACCACCAGAACGTTTCTCGAACGCGAACCTCCACATCGTCGCGCCGCGGACCACCTGCCCTACCCCCTACCAACGCACGCCCAGCGTTGACTGTCGACAATGGATAGGCCTCGCGCCATGCTTGGCCGATCGCTGCCAACCCCGATCACAAACTGGTCTGCTTGATCGCCGAGACACTACAGGTGCAGAAGATGGTCCCCGTCGCGCCTTGGCTGAGCCCCACCCAGATCGCGCAGCGCCATGGGCAATGTTGCACCAAGCTGGGCAAGCTGTTGCGTGTGCCTTGGCTCAGACCGCACCCTGTCTAAGGAATCTCTGAACAAGTCTGAGGATTCCCGCTTGCTGCGAAGCAGTCCATGGTGATGTGGGTTTACCGGGATGCGGGCCGATGCGGCAAACGACTTTCGCCACGATGGGGTTTGATCGTTACGCCAAGACGACGCGCACGACAGCCTTTTTTGGGCAGCGTTTTTGGGCAGCGTTTTTGGCGGAGATGGACAAAATCGTTCCATGGAAGCGTTTGCGCGGCGTGATCGAGCCCTTCTATCCACTGGGGCCGGACGGCCTCTGATCGGCCTTGAGGGGATGCTGCGGATCTATTTTCTCCAGCACTGGTTCAACCTCTCCGATCCGGCCGTCGAGGATGGGCTGTACGACTCTTCCGC
>JBIKVO010000205.1:0-5864 GCA_044356795.1 Caulobacterales bacterium | reverse complement strand
GCGTACAGCCAGCTTGGCCGCGCGCCGCCGGGCGCCAGCGTCAACAGCCCGACGGCCTTCGTGTTGACGACGCAAGCGCTGGTCGCGGCAAACATTCCGCTGACGCAGGACAGCTTCCGCCTGACGCCGCGCCTGGCCTGGCGCCACGACGTCAGCGATGACATGAACCTGTTTGTCAGCGCCACATCGGGCTTCAAGTCTGGCGGTTGGAATGCGCGCTCGACGGCGGCGAATGAAATCACGCCGTTCGGTCCAGAGAAGGTGTGGTCCTACGAGGCGGGCCTGCGTTCGAAATGGTTTGATCGCGCCGTGACATTCAACGCCACCGCATACTTCATGGATGTGGAGGCGTTGCAATTATCGTCGGGCTTTACGCGCCCGGATAGTTCGGTTGCATTCCTCACGCAGAATGTTGGCGATATGGATGTCAGCGGTCTTGAGCTTGAGACGCGCTGGCGCATGACGGAGGATTTCTCGGTCTTCTCCAATCTGTCGCTGATGAATGCAGAATACACCGCTTCGCGCGATGCGTCGCAGCGCGTATCTACCCGCGACAAGCCGGTTCGCACGCCGGAACTGCAATTCAATGGCGGCTTCAATTGGGATATTCCGCTTGGCGGCCTCGGCGTCTTCAATGCGTCTGCGGTGGGATCTTATGTCGGCGAGTATTGGGTCTCGACCAATAACGAGCAGGCGGTCGCAAAAACC
Organism: Caulobacterales bacterium; assembly: GCA_044356795.1. Lineage (GTDB taxonomy): Bacteria > Pseudomonadota > Alphaproteobacteria > Caulobacterales > Aquidulcibacteraceae > JBIKVO01. The sequence continues at coordinate 5,156 of JBIKVO010000205.1, read as the reverse complement.
GGCGAATACTGGCTGCTGAATGCGGGTCTTGGCTGGACGGCGCCGGGCGAGGACTGGTCGGTTAATCTCGATTGCACCAATTGTCTCGGCGAAGAAGCAGTCGCGACTTGGCTATTCTACACCTATCCGATCGAGATCGATCGCTGGATGTTGCGCTTCAAGTATGCCTACTAGGCGCCAAGCGTTTAGATCGTGAAATCGGGAGAGAGCCGGGCCGCAATGCTCGGCTCTTTTTGCTTGCGCAGCGCCATGTTCCAGCGATCACTTGTCGTGCGGTTGGTCAACACAAGGAGCGGCGCGTATGGATCGCAGACATGTTTTGGGGGGGGCGGCTGCGGTGATCGGACTTGCAGGGTCCGCGACCGCGACCCCCTCGGCGCCGACAACGCCACAGTCTATATTGGCCGGTGAAACCTACGTGTTGGTGCATGGCGCTTGGCATGGCGGATGGTGTTGGCGCGATGTCTGTGCGCTGTTGCGGGCGGAAGGCGCTGCGGTGCATACACCCACGCTTACCGGCCTTGGCGAACGTGCGCATTTGCGCGATCCGATCCCTTCGCTCGACACCCATATCCAAGATGTCATTGGCCTGATCGAGGCGGAAGAGTTGAGCAATATCGTGCTTGTCGGCCACTCTTATGGCGGCATGGTTATCACTGGCGTTGCCGATCGGATGCGCGCGCGGATCAAGCATATTGTGTATCTTGATGCAGGCGTGCCGCGCAACGGCGACAACTTTGCAAGCCAGGCGCCCGGCTCAACGCCAGACAGCGTGGCTGCGACAGAAGCAGCGTTCCGCAGCCTCGCCCCCGATGGCGCCTGGATGGGCGTGTTCCCGCCGGTTGTGCTTGGCATACCGCCTGAAAACACCGCTGCGACAGCCTGGCTCACCCGGCGCCTGACGCCGCATCCGCTGCGGACATGGCTGGACCGTATCCGCCTACCCAATGGCGGCGTCGAAGGACTGCCGCGCACCTATATCCTGTGCACCAGTCCTGCGTTGCAGGGCGCGTCATTCGGTGCGCATGCGGCCCGGATCAAGACCGATCCGGCGTGGCGCTATCGCGAGATCGCCACCGGCCATGATGCGATGGTCACTGCGCCGCGCGAAACCGCACGCCTCCTGCGTGAAGCCGCGTCCTGATGTGCAAAAAGCGGCGCCAATCGAATTGTGTAGCGGATGGGATTGTGGCCCCGGCGCAACGTTAATGGTGGCCCGCGTTCTGTCGCAGGCCATGGGGCTTGCGCCATTGGATATATCAATTACCGTCAGTATCATCGAAAAGACATAAGCGGGTCGGGGCGGGCGCCGCACCGGACGAGCCGCACATGCGCCGCGTTGGGGAGTCTCTCTATGAAAATCCGTAATCAGATGTTTCGCACGGTCGCCGCCGCCACCTTGGTAACCGGCCTTGGTTCGGGCTTTGCGCTGGCTCAGGAAACTGCGCAGCCGGCCAGCGAAGACAGCGTCGCAAGCAATGATGAAATTGTCGTCACGGCGCGCAAGCGCGAAGAAAACAAGCAAGACATTCCCATTGCAGTGACGGCGTTTTCCGCTGCCGCCCTTGAAGATCGTCTGATTCAGAACACCACCGACTTGGCGGCGTTTACGCCCGGCTTTGCCTTCAATGAAGGCTTTGGCCGCGATGGCGATCGCCCGGTTATTCGCGGCACGGCGAATATCTTGATTACGGACGGCAAGGTCGGCGCTTTTGTCGATGGCGCGCCGATCCTGGGTGATAGCTCCGGCATCGATCTTGAGGCCTTCCAGCGCGTGGAGGTGATCAAGGGGCCGCAGTCGGCGGTGTTTGGCCGCGGTACGCTATCGGGCGCGATCAATTATGTCTCACGCCGTCCCGGCGATGAGCCAAGCTTTAAGATTGAGGGCGTCTACGGCAATTGGGGCCGCGCTGATCTTGTTTTGAGTGCGGACGGGCCGGTTCCGCTGCCAGGCGTGGGCGACTATCTCAAGGCGCAACTGTTCTACAAAACCTACAATTTCGACGGCGATTACAACAATGCGCTGGATGCAGGCCGCAAACTTGGCGGGCAGAATTCCAAAACGATCAACGCCGCCTTGTTTTTTGAGCCGGCGCGCGAACTTGATATGTCGCTGCGCTACATCAAGTCGGAAGATCGCGACAACCACTTCGCAGTGCGTCTGCAGCCGGGCAGTGCGAACAATTGCTTCCTCACAACACGGCCGACATTCTGCGGCACGATCCAGTTGCCGACGCAGTTCGCCATCAATACAGCCGATATTTTGAAGCCGGGATTGGAGCGCGACACCACGCGCTATATCTTTGACTCGTCGTTGGAATTGTTCGACGGCGCAGTGACCGCCAGCTATCAAGGCACCTCGTATGAGCAGTCCGAAGTGTCGGGCTATGATCAATCCTACGATGCGCGCACGTTCCATCTCTCTGCCGCGTTTGCTGCCTGTGTAGTGCCTTTGCCCAATCGCCGGTGCGGCTTCTCGCCATTTAATGACACCAATGGTTTTCGCGAATTCGGATCGACGCATGAGCTGCGTTTCGAAACAGATGCGGAGGCGCCGGTGCGCGCCCGGTTGGGTTATTTTGTTCTCGACCGCACGCGCAAAAATGACTTCCGCTGGCTTGAGCTGTACAGCAGCGGGCCGGATGTCGCCGGGTCGCGCAGTTCGACGGATACTGAAGCCGTCTTTGGTGGTGTGGAATGGGATGTCACACCGGATTTGAAGATTGGCGCGGAACTGCGCGCACAGACCGACAAGATTAGCGATCTCGCATTGTCGTACCGGGTTGGCGATTATTTCCCGGTGGCGCCGTCGGGCACGCTGTCGTTCAATCCAAACGCGGTGGTTGGCAATGCCGCCAATGCGCCGGCCCGCACTCGGACATTCAAGTCAACCCTGCCCCGTCTGACGGTTGATTATCGCATGAGCGATGACGTGCTGCTCTACGGCCAGTATTCGGTGGGTAATGCGCCGGGCGGCTTCAACACGGTGGGCGCACCGCAGGAAGCGTTCGACGAAGAAAAGCTCACAAATTACGAAGTGGGCGTCAAAACCCAATTGTTTGGGTTCAATTATCTCAACCTCACCGCCTATTTTATGGAATATGCGGATCAGGTCCTCACCACCAACTTCACGTCTGCAACGGCTGTGCAGTCCTACAACACCAATCTCGGCACGCAGGAAATCTCTGGTTTTGAATTTGAAGCCCAGCGCGAGCTTTTGCCGGGCTTCACGGTGACGGGCACTCTGTCTTATGTCGATGGCGAATTTACGGAGGGCGTGGATCCGCAACAGGCGCTGTTTACGGCCGGTGCATTCTGTTCGGTTGGCGCGCCAAGCGCCACCAATCCATGGGGCTTCGGCACGACCGCTTCGATCCTGCAAACAGGTACTGGCGTGCCGCTGACCACCTCGACACCGCCAAACCCGAACGGAACAACCGTGACAACATCCACCGTTGTGACGCCAAATGGCGGCGTGCCGGCGGGTGCGTCGTGCGCGCAACTCGGATCGATTGTCGGTAAGAAGTCGCCGCTCGTGCCGCCGCTGCAGGCCAGCCTTGCCACCCGCTATGAGCGAGAGTGGAGCAACGGCATGCTGTTCTTCGTCGGGGCTGACGTCACTTACCGCGACAGCTTCTACGCCCAGGTCGATAATTTGCAGCGCAACGACTCCGCAACACGCGTCAACGCCCAGATCGGCTTGGAGCAGGATGGCTGGAAAGCGACATTGTGGGGCAAGAATCTCACCAACGAAACATCGCCGGAAGGCATGCTTCGCTATGTCGATTTCCTTGTCGCGCCGCCGCCTGGCCCAACAGTCACGGGTGGATCTGTAACGGCGCCGGCCGGTGGTCCCGGCTTCCAAGGTACGCCGCGCGCATTTGCGGTGGCGGCGCCGCGCAAGCCGGCTTTTGGCATCACCATCTCCAAGAGCTGGTAACCAGAATAGCAATCCCAGATTGAGCCCGGCGGATTGCATCGCAACGCCGGGCTTTTTCGTATCCAGCAGAACTCCAATGGTGGTCGGGAATGCCGCGATGATACGCTTGCTGCTTGCGCCTTTGCTCGCCATCCTCTTGGCGTACTCGGTCATGGACGCCGCTGAAGCGCGCGAAGCCAGCAGCCAACGCAGGACAACTGCAGATGATATGACGCGCCAGGTTTTGCAGCGGGACCTGGCGGAATTTCTGCAAATGCTGGAAGGCCGGTTCGACAATGAACAACAGGTATTCTTCGACGCTGACTTGAAGACGCCTGCCGAAGTTCGAACTCCGCGCATTCATGCGGTATTTCGAAAAGTGACGCTCCCGGCCTTGGGTGAGTTTGTGTATGTTTTCGCGCAGTTTGATGGCGCAACCATGCGGCGTCTTGAAGAATCGATCGCGCTTTTCTCCATCGATGCGGCCGAAGCAGCAATCAAGCAACTGACCTATCGGCCGCGCTCTGCGGGCCGCTTTGATAACGCGGCGCGTGATCCATCCGTGCTTGCGGGCGTCGGGCTTGCAGATGTTGAAACCACGCCAGGCTGTGAAATCCTCTGGAAGCGCGATGGCGAGCAGTTTCGCGGTGCAATGAAGGCGGGGGCCTGTCCTGCGGGCGGCGTGCGTGATCCGCGCAAGCAGCAGCGCGCCGATACTCATCTGCTGTCGCGCAACGCGTTTTGGATGCATCCGCGCATTGTAGATGAGCGCGGCGGGCTGGTTTCGGGCAACCCAAACGGAACGCCGCACAAACTTACGCGGGTGCGATCTTTTTCGTGTTGGATGTTTGTGTTGCGCGGCGCCCGGCATGGCGACAGCGGCGAGGGCGCGCCGGACTGGCAAGTTCTGCGTGACATCTGGGTTCACGATCAGGGTGGAATTGCAGCGGCCAGAACCGACGAGATTCCAGCGCGGACAGTCCGTTTGCGCTTGCGTGATGTGGTGTGGCCATTTGGAGCCAATCGCCCTTCACTCACGCTGTATGTGCTTGATGGCGATAATGACCGCGCGGTGTCTTACGCATGGACGGGGGGCGGCGCGTCGCGCGTCGGGGTGAATTTGCGTTGGATGCAGGCGAGTTGCTCTGCAGCGCCCGAGCGCCTGTGGGATGGTGGATGGTAGCAGACCTACAAAGGCGGTGTGCGTCGTTTCATTTTGTAGGGCACACCCCCGGGC
>JBIKVO010000204.1:0-5880 GCA_044356795.1 Caulobacterales bacterium | reverse complement strand
CCGGATCCCGATGCTACCCGCGAGGACTGGCGGCTGGTCGTGCGTTCTCTGCAGCATATCATGGATTACTCGTCGGCAGTCGGAGGACGGACTGCACTGGAGTTGCATGGTCTTGTCCATTATCTGCCGATGCGCGGCAAACAGCTCATCCACCTCTACGGCGATCGTCATCCGACCTGGCTCAAGCGTCTGGATGACGCTGCCCGCTACAGGCTTCACAGCACCAAACTGTTCGACGATAGCGCCAAGGAAGAGACGACGGATGTCGACTCGCCCGTCGGCTCGCTGAAGTGTTCAACGCCGGAGCGCGCAATCCTTGAACTGCTGGATGAGCTGCCAAGACATGAGAGCGTTCATATCGTCGATACCGCCTTCGAAAGCCTCGCGTCCGCGCGCCCCCGCAGACTGGAAAAGCTGCTGGTGTCCTGCACGAGCATCAAGGTCAAACGCCTCTTTTTCGTTCTTGCCGACAAACACGGACACGCCTGGCGGCGGCATCTGTCGCCCGAGCGATTCGACCTCGGCTCCGGTCCGCGCGCCCTCTTTGAAAAGGGACAGTTTCATCCGCGGTATGGGGTTTCTGTGCCGCCTGAACTGATGCCTCACAGGGAAGACGAGAATGGCGCGTGAGCGATATGTGAATCAGGTTCGGCTGCTAGTCGACATCCTGCCAGCCGTAGCGGCCGAAGAAGAGTTCGCTCTGAAAGGCGGCACGGCAATCAACCTCTTCTATCGCGAACTTCCACGTCTTTCGGTCGATGTCGACCTCACATTCCTTCCGATCAAGGATCGCGCGCAGTCCCTTGCCGAAATCAACGCCGCCATGGACCGCATTGCCGCGGCAGGCTCGAAATTGCGAAATGTAACATCAACACGGATCGCAGGCGGTGGCGGCGGCGCTACGCGTGTCATGTTCCAGCGCGGCACCGCGACCGTGAAGGTCGAAACCTCTCCGGTAATGCGGGGCGTTGTCTTCGAGCCGGAATTCAAGCGTGTCTCGCCTGCGGTCGAGGATGAATTCGGGTTCGCCGAAACAAGGCTGGTCGCCTTCGAAGACCTGTTTGCCGGCAAGCTCCATGCGGCGCTCGACCGTCAGCATCCGCGGGATCTGTTCGACGTAAAGCTGCTCTATGAGCACGAAGGCATCACAGATGATCTTTTCCGCGCTTTCCTTGTCTATGTCGCGAGTTCCAACCGGCCGCCTCATGAATTGCTGAATCCGAACCTTTCGCCGCTGGACGACGTGTTCGTGTCAACGGCGCCCGAAAATCCGGCCATGTGGCGTTCGAAAAGTGTACCAGGCGGCGCCCGAAAAGCGTGCCACAGGGCGTCATCGTTGGCGCATGGAAAGGGCCCCCGCGGGGGCCCTTTCCATACGCGGCGGCGGTTTCGGCGGTATCAGCTGGTAAGGATTTCGCCGGTGTCGGGATCGATAATCTCGCCCGTGTCGGCGGGCGGGCGGTCGCGGCGGCGTTTGCGGGCCGATGAGGTTTTCAGCCGATAGCTTTCCCCGTTCATTTCGAGGATGTGGACGTGGTGGGTGAGCCGATCGAGCAGCGCGCCGGTGAGACGCTCAGAGCCGAAGACGCTGGTCCAGTCCTCGAATGGCAGATTGGATGTGATGATCGTGGCGCCGCGCTCGTAACGTTGGCTGAAAATGTCGAAGAGCAATTCCGCGCCGGTCTGCGACAGCGGCACATAGCCGTTCGTCGGGAAATCGACGCCCCGCGTCGATTTCTGATCCTCCTCACCATCGACGATCAAGAGCTGCACGCCGGCCAGCGTTTGCTGCAGGCGCAGCAGACGGCGCTCATCGCGCGCCTCCATCAATTGTGAGGCCAGAGACGCCGCGGTGATGAAGGCGACAGAGAAGCCGCGCTGGCAGGCGGCCAAGCCCAGTGAAAGCGCGATGTGCGTTTTGCCTGTGCCGCTATTGCCGAGCGCGATGATGTTTTCGCGGGCGACGACGAATTCGCAGCGCGCGAGTTCCAACACCATCGGCTTGTTGAGCCCAGGCAGAGCCATAAAATCGAAGGTGTCCAGCGATTTGACGGCGGGGAATTTTGCGGCCCGGATGCGCCGCTCCACCATGCGCTGTTCGCGGTCAATCAGCTCCAGCTCGGCCAGGCGCAACAGATAGCGCGGATGATCCAGGCCTTCTTTCGCGGCTTCCTTGGCGACCTTGTCGTATTCGCGTTGAAAGGTGGGCAGCTTCAGCTTGCGCAGATGGTGCGCCAGCAAGACTTGCGGCGTGTCGGAAGCGGCGGCCGTCTTCATCACGCCGCGCTCCGATTGATCAACGCCATGTAGTCGGCGGCCTTGGTCGTGCGCACATCAGTGCGCGGCAGAAAAGGATATTGCTCAAGGCTCAAGGCCGGCGCCCGCTTCTCGACTTTGGCGACAGCGAGTTGCTTGACCGCATCAAAGCCAATGACGTTGAGCCGGATCGCGTCCTCAATGGCGGCTGCGACAATGGGCAACTGGAAGATCTCCAAGAGCCGCAGCACCTGGACATATTCGCGCCGGCCTTTGGTCTTCATCCGCGCTTCCATCAACCGGCGCAGATCGGCGAAGCATGTTGGCAAGTCCCATCCTTGCAAAGCTTTCGCTTGGTCCAGGGCGCCGGGCTTTTGCTCGATCAGCGCCAGATAGTGCAGTGGATCGGCAACGAAGTCGCCGCAGTCATAAGAGCGTGGATGATCGGCGATGATCGCGCCCTCGCTGGTGATGATGACGCGATCGACGAAGCCTTTGACCATCACCTCGCGGTGCGCAAATCGCGTGGGCACGGAATAATCGTTGGCGCGGTAGCGCACCAGCGAGGTGGACGAGACGCGGCCTGGGCGCTTCTCGCAAGCCTCAAACGCGCCAGGCGGTGTCTCGCGAAGCGCCGCCACATCAGCCGGCATCCGTGTGCCGATCGTCTCCTTGGCGCCGGCGACCGTATCGCTTTGGCGCTGGATGCAGCGCTCCAGAAGACGCGCATTCAGCTCGTCAAACGACCGCGCTTCCGGGATCGGCGTCATGAAATTGCGCCGCGCATATTTGACGAGGCCTTCAACCTTGCCTTTGTCATTGCCCTTTCCAGGCCGGCCAAAGCGGGACTCGAAGAGGAAGTGGCTTTTCAAGCCCGTGAAGGCCACCGTCGGCAAACGCTCGCCGGCGCCGGTGATACGCGCCACGGCAATCTTGGTATTGTCGTACAGGATTGAGCGCGGCACGCCGCCAAAGAATGCGATCGCGCTCACGTGGCCATCGAGAAAAGCCTCCGTCGTCTCCGCCGGATATGCTTTCACGAAACAACCATCCGAGTGCGGAAGATCCATGCAGAAGAAGTGCGCCTTGCGCCGCACACCGGCGATGATCACGTGCGCTTCGCCGAAATCGACCTGTGCATGGCCCGGCGGGTGCGCCAGCGGCACAAACGCTTCTTTCAGGCGCCGGCCACGCTCGCGCACGACCTCTTTCACCCGATCATAGCCGCCAGCATAGCCGTGCTCGTCGCGCAGCCGCTCCCAGATGCGCTTGGCCGTATGGCGCTGCTTGGCGGGAGCTTCCGCATCGGCGCGCAAGATCGCGTCAATGACCCCCAGAAACGGCCCAAGCTTGGGCTTAAGCCGCGGCGTTTCTTGGCGGTATCCGGGTGGCGCCGAAAACGCCAAGCACTTATCCACCGTCTCCCGGTGAATGCCAAACAAGCGAGCCGCCGCGCGCCGGCTCCCGCCCTCGATCATCACGAAACGGCGAACGGATTCGTAAACGTCCATGTCCTTCATCCCTGCGCCGCCTCCCGTGACCGGCAGGACAGCGACCATAGATGTGGCTGGTTTTTGGACCGCCACGCACCGTTAACAAACGGCGCCTCTGTGGCCCATTATTGGGGCGCCGCGTACAGGCGGGCTCGCTGTGTCGCAGGCGCATATTCGTATGGACTCCTGGGCCGCGCATGCCGATCATGCCCATACTCGTGCGTTGCTGCGTGCGATTCTCGGCCGGGGCCGCAAGGCCCTGCGGTCGAGACCTGATCGGCCTCTTGCGCGAACCGTGTGATCCGCGGTGGCGCCTGGAACAACAATCCACAGAACCTTCGCTCCGCGAACCGGAACAGGAACACACCAACGAACCGGAACAACACCATAGGCTTCCGTCTTTCCCGCACGCTTCACACAGCCCGAGCCGTTGTGACTATGGTTACAGCGGTTGTGCGCCGAAGCGTCCAAGGTCGATCTTGAAGAGGGCCGGGTGCGCCGGCGCCGCTCCGCGCTTTGCCGGACGCCCCTTCGGTTGAGAAGGCAAGGACCGGGGCGCGGGGCGGATTGGCCCTCTTAACGCCTTCGCCAAGCTGAGCTAAGACCTGTGACGAGGCTGGACGCCGGGGCGATTATTGAGGGGTGTGGGGTCAATGACGGACGTCTTTATCAGCTACAAGCGGGAAGAGCGCACCGAGTGCCAGCGGATCGCCGATAAGCTGAAGGCGCTCGGGCTCAATGTCTGGTTCGATGCGCGCTTGACGGCCGGCGACAGCTTTACCACCGAAATCGAGCGCGAGGTGCGCCGCGCCAAGGCGGTCTTGGTGCTGTGGTCGCCGGGCTCAGTGCAAAGCCGTTGGGTGCGCAACGAGGCCGATATTGGTCGTGAGCGCGGCGTTCTGTGCGCTGCGCAATTGAAATCGTGCGATCTACCGATCGAATTCCGCGACATTCATTTCGAGACCTTGCACGATCCCCAATTCACCGACAGCCATCCCGGCTGGATCAAATTGCTGGAGCGCATCGGGGTTTTGACGGGCCGGACCGGATTGGCGTCCTACTCGCGGGCGCTGGCCGAGGCAGGCCGCCCGTTGGAGCAATGGGCGGCCCAACATCACGACGATCCGCTCGCCGCCAAGGCTGCCGGCATTGTTGCGGCGCTTGCGGGGAAAGAGCCGCCGCCTGTGCCGGTCGCACGGTCCGGCATGGGCGCTGCCGCCATCGCCATGATCGCGCTGGCGGCGGCTGTGATCTCGGGTGCAACGGCCTGGACGCTGATGCCCACGACCCCGCCTTCAGCGGTCGATCCGCGCTTGGCCGCGCTGGATATGCTCGGCAAATGGCAAGAGGCTGACCTTGGCGATTGCGGCGACGCGGCCCTGCAGATCGCCTTGGAGGGCAACGGCCTTTGGTTGAGCCTGGCCGGCGGCCGAACAGGCGGCGCCGTACAGAGCGTCGAGAATGGCTGGGTGCAACTTGGCAATGGCCAATCCCTCAAGCGGGACGGCCAAAGCCTGCAGGTCCGCTCCGCTGCGGGGGCGTCCACGGCCACGGAGTACGCCAAATGCCCCGTCTGATCGGCGCGGCCTTGGCCGCCGCTTGTCTTGCTCTGATCGGCTTTCTAGCCCCGGCCCGCGCGCAAGCCGCCGAAAACCCGGTAGAATGTGGGGCCTACCGCATCCGCACGAATGAGGCGATCGCAGCGAGAAACACCACGCGTCTTCGCGAGTTGGAACGCCACGCCCGCGCCAGCCAATGCCCGGACACATTGGCGCTGATCCGTCGCAACCTGTCAGCGCCAATCGCGACGGACCCGTGCGCCCAGCCCGCTCGCGATTGGCCGCTGGTGCGAGCCGAAACGGATGTGGCCGTGGTGCGCAGCTTCCGTGCGCGCTTGCCTGCCGCGTGCGCCACGCTGCGGGATCTGGCTGATGCGCGCATCCGCCAGTTGACCCCCGTGCGGCGCGAGGATCCGCCCAAGACGCGGACTGTAGAGCCCACGCCGCCTCCGCCACCGACATTAACCCCCGCCCAGCGCGCGCTGCGCGCCGCGCAGGCCGGCGAAGCTGGCGCCAATCGCCGCTTCCGCGATTGCCCGGATTGCCCTGAGATGGTCGCCCTTGCTGGCGGA
>JBIKVO010000203.1:0-5892 GCA_044356795.1 Caulobacterales bacterium | reverse complement strand
CTCATTCAAGAACCTGCGAAACGCTTCTTCATCATCGGGCAACCGTTGAGTATTTGGATCAGAGAAAGTGAGACCCAAAACCCCGGTTGGCTCTAGGGGCCGCGCCCCCTTGTAAGTCTCGTGCACCACCATGCCCTGCGTAAACAGGCCCGCGAAGGGTTCGCCGCTTGGCAAGTCGATCAGCCCGCAATCCCTCATCGCTCGGGTGAAGAAGCGCGAATACAGGAGATGCAGCACTGCGTGCTCCACTCCGCCGACATATTGATCGACTGGCAGCCAGTAGGCCGCGAGTTTCGGATCAAACGGAGCGTCCGGATTTTGCGCATCGGTGAAGCGCGCGAAGTACCAGCTGGAATCCACAAAGGTGTCTAGCGTGTCGGTTTCGCGCGTCGCAGGCTTGCCGCAACAGGGGCAGGCGACGTGCTTCCAGGTCGGGTGTTTGGCCAGCGGATTGCCAGCTCCGTCGAACGTTACATCTTCTGGCAGCTTCACCGGAAGGTCTTGATGTGGAACCGGGACGATCCCGCAAGACTCACAATGGATCGCCGGGATTGGGCAGCCCCAGTAGCGTTGCCGCGAAACGCCCCAATCGCGCAGGCGCCATTGCGTTGTGCCTTCGCCCAGCCCCAGTTCTTCCAGTTTTCCGATCGCGGTCGCGATCGCCTCACGCGTTGGAAGGCCGTCTAAGAATTGCGAATTGTAGGTCACGCCGTCATCGGTGAAGGCGGTGGTGGTGATGGCGTGAGTGGCGGGATCGGCGCCCGGCGGCAGCACCACGGGCTTGAAAGGCAGGCCATATTTGTTGGCGAAATCCAGGTCGCGTTGGTCCCCGGCCGGCGAGCCGAAAATCGCGCCCGTGCCGTATGCGGAAAGCACGAAATTCGCCGCCCAAACCGGGCTTTCCCAGCTTGGATCAAATGGGTGGCGTACGCGAATGCCCAGATCAACGCCGATCTTTTCGGCCTGTTCGATGTCGGCCTCTGAGACGCCCATCGCTTGGCAGCGTTGAATAAACGCCGCCACGTCCGGCCGGCTTTCGGCGATTTGCCTGGTCAATGGGTGATCGGGGGAAAGCGCCAGAAAGCTTGCGCCGAATAGGGTGTCGGGCCGGGTTGTGAAGACTTCGATCGGATCGCGCGCGTGATTCGGGCCGTCCGTTTTGGCGTTTCGCAGCGCTTCCATTTCCTTCGGCACAGATGCAATTGGCCACCAAACCTTCGCGCCGCGGCTTTTGCCGATCCAATTGGTCTGCATCAGCCGAACCTTGTCCGGCCAGCGATCGAGGGTTTTCAGCGCCGCCAGCAAATCCTCGGCATAATTCGTGACCTTGAAAAACCACTGGTCCAGCTCTTTGGTCTCGACCGGCGCTCCAGAGCGCCAGCCCTTGCCGTCGATCACCTGTTCATTGGCCAGTACGGTTTGGTCCACCGGATCCCAATTCACCTTCGCCTTTTTGCGGTAGGCAAGGCCATTCTTCCAAAGTTCCAGGAAGATGCTTTGCTGGTGCTTGTAGTAATCAACATTGCATGTCGCAACCTCGCAGTCCCAGTCGTAAGCAACGCCCAAAAGCCGGATCTGCTTCTTCATTTGAGCGATATTGTCATAGGTCCAAGCGCCCGGATGCACTCCGCGCTGAATAGCGGCGTTTTCCGCCGGCAGGCCGAAAGCGTCCCAGCCCATCGGGTGCAATACATTAAACCCGCGGGCGCGTTTGTAACGGGCCACGACATCGCCCATCGTGTAGTTGCGCGAATGGCCAACATGGATGCGCCCTGACGGATAGGGAAACATCTCCAGCACATAGTATTTCGGTTTGTCGCCGGCCTGTTCCGGGGGCAGGGGCTGATCGACGCCAGCCTCGGCCCAGGCGGCTTGCCATTTGGGTTCGACTTGTTTGGGATTGTAGCGGGACATGGTCGGTCCGGTCTCGGTTTCCAAAAATGGGTATAGCCGCGCGGCGCCCCGCGCGGCCTGTCAAAATGCGAGAAGGGCTAGCCCTCGAACTGAGAGGGCGCAAGAGCAACGCGTCTGCGTGATATGGGGCTTACCCGCCGACGGTTTGAAGTCGCAGCAGGCGGGCGCGCGTGAGGATGGCGTTTTCCAGCTGTCGGTTGGTGGCGTTGTCCGCCTCCTGATTGACTGCGGTTTCCAGGGTCTGCCCAACGCGACGCAGCACGCTGACCGACAATGCATCGGCGCGTAGGCGCGTATCCAGAATATAGACCTGCACTTTCAGCCACTCACCGGGGGCGGAGGGGGCCGTCCACCATTCCGTGACGATCAGGCCGCCATTGGAGTCCGCCCGCTCAATCGGCATGAAAGACAGGGTGTCCAGCGTGGCCCGCCACAAGAATGAATTGACGCCGATCTCGGCCCGCGCTTCCGCGCGTTCGCCGCTGCCGAACAGCCCAAACAGGCCGCCGCCGCTGTTTTGCGGTTGGGCCGCTGGCTGCGCTTGGCTGGCGCCTGAGGCGCATGCGCCCATGCCCGCCACCGCCGCCAGCATGGCAGCCACTTGCATAACCGTCCGTGGGCGCGCCGCCATCGACCGTCTCCATCCTGCGCCGACGACCGCAAATGGGCCTGGCTCGGCGTTGATCCCAATAGAATTCTTGTGGGCTTTCCTTAGGCCGCTTCGGGCGACCGCAGCAACCCTCTCCGCAACACAACTGAAACCAGTTCGGGCGACACCCGAAAGCAGATCTATAGCAAGTCAGATTGCGGCGACCATAAGGAGACGCATGTGAGAGTCCAGCGCGACACCATCGGCAGCAAGGGAGGGATCCTCGGCGGGGGCTTGTTGGGCGGCTTGCTGCTGGTATGGCCGGGCACGGTTGCGGCGCACACCGCGTTTCAGGATGTCGCCCCGCTGTCGCCGCCGCTGCCGATTGAGGCGGAAGTCGACGCCGTCAGCGAAGACAGCGCCGCCGCGGCCGATCTGGCATGGAGCGCCCATTTCGGCGGCGTGTTGGCCGCCGGCGCCTTTGACGCCCCGTCTGTTGAACCCGAAGCGCTGGTCGGCGCCGTCTGGGCGGGCCTCGGCGCTGATCTCCTGTTCGACAATCAGGTCTCTGTTGGCGTTCAGGCAAGCCTGACGGCGTTTCAGGATCATCCCCGCACGGATCCCCGCGGCGACGCGCTTGCCGGGGCCGCACCGGGTTTTCGCTCTGTGCACAAGCATCTCGCCGAGGGTGGAGCGCGCGCGGATATGGGGCCGCGGTTGAATGTTGAGGCGGCTTATGTCTACGCGCGGGGGCCATTGGGCGAACTTCGCGTCGGCCGGGATTCCGGCTACGCCGCCACGGTCGCAGCGGCGCCCGCTTTTGCCCCCATTTCCCTTGGTCCGGCAGATGCGGGCCTGGATTTGACCGGCCTTGGCTCCGTGGTTACCGCAGATCAGCTTTCTGGAACGTCAACCAAGGTCAGCGCCCGCACCGCGCGGGTGCTGGGCCTTGATCTGGGCGTCTCCTACACGCCAACTCTGGAGGCTTGGGCCCCCGGCACGACCCGCCGCTACGGCCCTGCTGGCGTGGTGGGCGCCATCCCGGACAGCATCTGGGAAGCCGGCGCCTCGCTTGAACTGCAGCCGCCGGCTTGGGATGTCGGCATTGTCGGCGCCGCAACCCTGTCAAACGCCGCGGGTCCAACCATTGCGGGCGTGTTCGAGGATGTGGAAACCGTCACGGCCAATCTCGGTCTGCGCGGCCGGGACTGGTATCTCGCCGCCGCCGGCCTTAGGGGCGACAATGGCTGGTCCGGCCCTGGCGACCGGGACTACCAGTCAATCAGCGTACAGGCGGGCGTTACTTTGCCGGATTTCAATCTTGGCCTGGAAATGGCCGGCAGTACCGATGATCTGATTGCGACTGATCTGAAAACCGCCATGATTTCCATGCAGAAGCCTTTCGAAGGCGGCCATACTCTCACGCTGGGCCTGCAACATGGCGAACGCGAAAGCGGCCTGCCAACCGCGCGTCGGACGGAACGGGCTTTCGGCGTCTTTGCGGAGTGGACGTTCGACTGGCGAAGTGGCGCCAATTAGGGCGAGAACTTGGCCAAGTTGGCAAAACTGATGCGCCAGCGCCACAGGCTTGCGTCAATGGTTGGCGGGCGGGGCCGCAAAGCCGACCCCTTAAGGAAAAGTTCATTCCTGTCGTTGTTCGAATCTGCTAGGAGAACAATCACGGGGTCAGGGGATGAATCAGGGAATTAAAGTGCGCCTCCACGTTGCCGCCTTCGCCATCGGAATCGCCGCAGTCGCGTCCGGCGTCGCGGCGGGCGAAGCATCGGCACAATCCATCGCCCCACCCGCGGGGGAGCGTGACAGCCGCGCTGAGCGCAGCGCTACGGCTGCCGAGGTGCCCTGGTTTGAGCGCTTCACCTTTTCGCCCGGCAGCCCAGGCAATCCCGGCCTTGATCTGAAAACCGCCCCCGGGCGCGCGCCTGCCTGGGCCACCCCCAATCCGCGCGATGGGGGCGGCGTCGCCACTGCCGGCTGGGGTATGACTCTGAATGTTGGCGAGGCGGAGCGGTTGGAGGGGGTGTTGGCCCCGGATCCGCGCAAGGAAACGGCGCTGGGCGCCTATTTCCGGTTTAGCCCGCGCTTGACTGTTGGAGGCCGCGTCAGTCTGGCTGAGCCGAAAACCCCGCAGTCCGATGGCCGTGGAGACCGGGACGAGCCCCGCGCCGGTGTGAAGCTGGAATCGGCGTTCCGCTTCTGATTGCGGTCACAGCATCCAATCCACGCCCGCCGCGCCACTGAAACCGGCGCGCGCCAGTGTGGTAATCCGCGCCAGCGTCACCCCACCCAGAGCAAAAAGCGGCAGCGTCGCCTCGGGCATTTTCACCCAGGCACGCGCCCGCAACAATCCAATGACGGGGCGGGCGGACGCGCTGCGGGTTGGGAAGATCGGCGACAGGAAGATCGCATCAGCCGCCGCAGCGCGCCGCAGGTCCAGGCGGTTGTGGGCGGCGGCCGTGATCAGCCAATTGGGCCGCGCCCGGCGGCATGGACCGGCCCGATGCGCCAGACGGCTGGGCCAATGCACACCATCTGCACCAATGGCGTGCGCCAGACGCGGGTCCGCCCCGATCAGCAAGACCAGCCGCCGCCGCTGGCACGCCTGCGCCAGCCGCGCCGCCGCCGCCAGTCTGTCTGTCGCGCCGAAGGGTCGGTACACGACCCCTGCGCCACGGGGTAGAGCGTCGAGGAAAGGCAGGAGGTCTGGCGCCCGATCGGGGTCGCTGAACAGCCACAGCCGCGGCAAACCGGCTCGCTCCGCCGCGGTCTGCTTGAACAGCGCCTGCGCGCGCTTTAACCGCCCTCTATGAGCCACGCCGACACGCCTTCCGCCGATGCTTATCACGCCATCATCGCCCGCATCGCCGCCCGCGCCAAGCAGGCGGGCCGCGCGCCGGATGCGGTGCGCCTTGTCGCGGTGTCCAAGCAGCAACCGGAAGACGCGGTGCGCGCGGTGCTGGCGGCTGGGCATCGCTGCTTTGGGGAAAATCGTGTGCAGGAAGCCCAGTCGCGCTGGGGGCCATTGCGCGCCGACTATCCGGATGTGTCGCTGCGCTTGATCGGGCCTCTGCAATCCAACAAGGCTGCTGACGCCGTCGCGTTCTTCGATGCGATCGACACCCTCGATCGCGAGAAGCTGGCGCGGGTGCTGGCCGATGAAATCCAACGTCAGGGCCGCGCGCCCGAATTGTTGGTGCAGGTCAATATCGGTGAGGAGCCGCAGAAGGCGGGCATTGCGCCGGATGCGCTCGATGGCTTTCTTGCGCTGTGCCGCCGCGACTATGGCTTAAGCATCGCGGGCCTGATGTGTATCCCGCCCGCCGAAGAACCGCCGGCGATGTTTTTTGCGCTGCTGGCGAAGATGGCCGCGC